>JANMAN010000354.1:0-6176 GCA_031359885.1 Tardiphaga sp.
TATCGCCGCGCTCCAGAAACAATTCGCGGTCGAGCGTAATGCCGACCGACCGGCCCGCGCCGAACGTGCCGGTGACCGGCGTGTCGGGCCAGCTCTCGATGCTTTTGATGACCGCGATCTTGCCGGCCGGCATGATGACGATCTCGTCGCCCGTTGCGAGGTGACCGCTTTCGACGCGGCCGGCGACGATGCGGCGGTCGTCGAATTTATAGATCGCCTGCACGGGCAATCGCAGCGGCAATTCGTCCAGCGGCTTCGCCGGCGTCAGCGCATCAAGGGCTTCGACGACGGTGGGGCCCGAATACCAGGCGATGTTCGGCGTGCGTTCGTTGACGCCGTCGCCGTCGCGCGCCGAAATCGGGATCACGGCCGTCGGCGTCACGCCAAGGCCGATCAGATGCGCGGTGATTTCGTCTGAAATCGCATTGAAGCGCTCGGCCGAGAAATCCACGCGGTCCATTTTGTTGACGACGACCGCGACCTGTTTGACGCCAAGCAAATGCAACAGATAGCCGTGGCGGCGGGTCTGGTCGCGCACGCCTTCCAGCGCATCGATAATCAGCACCGCGGCGTCGGCCTGCGACGCACCGGTGATCATGTTGCGCAAGAATTCCGCATGGCCCGGCGCATCGATCAAGACGACGTCGCGCGAGCGGGTGCGGAAGCGAATCTGCGTGGTGTCGATGGTGATGCCTTGGTCGCGCTCGGTCTGCAACGCATCGAGAAGAAACGACCACTCGAACGGCATGCCGCGCCGCGCGCTGACGGCTTTCAACATCTCCAGCTTGCCGTCGGGCAGGCTTCCCGTCTCGTGCAACAGCCGGCCGACCAGCGTCGACTTGCCGTGATCGACATGGCCGACGATGACGATGCGGACTTGCGGGCGCGTGGTGCCGTTGGCGAAGGCGTCGGTCGCAACGGGCTGTCGGGCAATCATGTTCATGGCGCTCACGTCAAAATGGTCTCAGAGATAACCGGCGACCCGCAGACGCTCGAAGGCGTCCTCGGTCTCGTGGTCGAGCGCTCGGCCGGCGCGCTCCGGGATTTTGCTGCCGTCCAGCTCAATCAGGATTTCGTCGATCGTCGTCGCGGTCGAGGCAACCGGATTGGTGATGTCCTGATCGCCGAGCGAGCGATAACGCGTGCCGTCTTTCGCCAGATATAGCGGGATGATCGGAATGTTTTCGCGCTGCGTGTAGGCCCAGATATCAGCCTCGGTCCAATGCAGGATCGGATGGATACGCAAATGCGCGCCGGGCGGCGGCGAGGCGTTGAAATGATCCCAGAACTCCGGCGGCTGGTCGCGGACATCCCATCCGCCTTCGGTGCCGCGCGGCGAAAAGACGCGCTCCTTCGCGCGGGTGGCTTCCTCGTCGCGGCGAATGCCGGCGATCAGCCCGTCGAAGCCGTATTTGGCAAGCGCGAGTTTCAGGCCCTCGGTCTTGCGGGCGGCGGAGCGGGCGGCCGGCGGCAACGTCGGATCGATGGTCTCGATGCCGGGGCAATAGTCGACCTTGAGATCGAGGCCCCATTCGGTCGCGTATCGCTCGCGAAAGGCGTACATCTCGGGAAATTTCTTGCCGGTATCGACGTGCAGGCACGGAAACGGCACGCGGCCGAAGAAGGCCTTTCGCGCCAGCCAGATCATGACGTTGGAATCTTTGCCGAGCGACCACAGCAGCGCCAATTTCTTCAGCCGTGCAAAGGCCTCGCGAAAGATGTAGATGCTCTGCGCCTCGAGCGCGTCGAGGTGATCCATCTCAGGCGCGGTCCTTGCTTGGATCACGGCGGGAGCCGAGGGGCGAAACTCTGCTGTCCGGCTATCGTTATGGAGAACGGTCATCTTCAAACTCGGTGCGATAGAGAAGAAAATTCTGTGCAATTTGGCGGCATGTAAAGAAAGAATTTCCCTTTACGAGCGGTTCGTGACACATATATAGAAAATAATTCCAGTCAACCCCGTCGATGGGGTTTGGAGCTATCGATGCGCTTTCTGCCCGTGTTTCTGGATTTGCGAGCCGGACCGATCCTGCTGATCGGCGCGGGCGAGCTCGTGCGCGCGAAATTGCGGCTGCTGCTGGCCGCGGGCGCGTCGATCCGCTGGTACGCGATCGACGGCAACCGCGACACATCGGGCTTGAAGGCAGAGGACGTCGCGCGGATCGATCATGCCGAGGGCGATCCGGCGCAGGCCGATTTGTCGGGCGTCATTGCAATTCTCTGCGCGGGTGCCGGCGACGTCGGCCATGCGATGTCGGCGCGGGCGCGCGCCGTGGGTCTGCCTGTCAATGTGATGGACGATCTCGAGCACTCGACGTTCATTTTTCCGGCGATCGTCGATCGTGGCGATGTCGTCGTTGCGGTCGGCACCGGCGGTTCGTCGCCTGTCGTCGCGCGCCGCGTCCGCGAAACCATCGAAGCGATGCTGCCGGCGCGGATCGGCGATCTCGCCGGCTTTATCGGCCGCTGGCGCAAACCCGTCGCGGGTCAAATTCCTGAGATGGCGATGCGACGTCGGTTCTGGGAGCGCGTCGTCGACGGCCCGATCGGTGCGTTGGTGCTCGACGGCAAGCATGACGACGCCGAAGCGGCGATCCACGCCATCGACGATCATGCGGCGTTTGCCGGCGCATCCGGCGGCCAGCCGATCGGCCATGTGACATTGGTCGGCGCGGGGCCGGGCGATCCCGATTTGCTGACGATCAAGGCACTGCGCGCGTTGCAGGATGCCGATGTGGTTTTTTACGACGAACTCGTGACGCCGGAAATTCTCGATCGCGCGCGGCGCGATGCGTCGCGCATTCCGGTCGGTCGCCGGGTCGGCAAGCCCGGCATCGGGCAGGATGCGATCAACATTTTGCTGATCAAGGCGGCGCAGGCAGGTCAGCGCGCGGTGCGCCTCAAAGGTGGCGACTGTTTCATCTTCGGGCGCGGCGGCGAGGAAATCGACGCGCTGCGCGCGGCGGGCGTTTCATGTTCGGTCATTCCCGGCATCACTGCCGGGCTTGGTGCGGCCTCGCAGTTCGAGGTGCCGCTGACCTATCGTCACGAGGCGTTACGGATCACGTTTCTCACCGCGCACAAGGCAAAGGATGCCGAGGCGGTGGATTGGTCGGTGCTGACCGATCGAAAAATGACCGTTGTCGTCTATATGGGCATGACCGCTGCGCCGACGATCCGCGACGGCATGCTGGTCGCCGGGCGCGCGGCGGATACGCCGGTCGGCGTGTTCGCGCGGGTGACGCGGCCCGATGCGCGGGCTGTCGTCGGTACGTTGGACAATTTGCCTGAACTGGTCGCGCAGATCGAGCATGGCCCGGCGGTTCTCATCATCGGCGACGTCGTCGCGCATTCCGCGCCGTGGTCTTCAAAGATGCAGCGTGTCGCCGAACTCGCGCAAAATTTCACAGGACAGTTGGTAGCCGCCGAATGACATCGCCTCTGCAACAGAAGATCAAGATCACCGGCCCGTCGGTCGTCACAGCCAACCGCACATGGGACGGCATCGTGATCTGGCGCACGGCCGGCGGCTGGTCGGCCGACCTCGCCGATGCCGCCGTGGTGCGCGACGCCGATGCGGCGCGCGCGTTGTTGACCGAAGCCGTGGCCGATGATGTCGGCGCGATCGGCGCTTACATCGCACCCGTCGTGCTCGATGAGGCCGGCAAAATCGAGCCCGGAAATTTGCGTGAAGAAATCCGCCATCACGGCGTCACCATCGAGCTGCCGGTCGGGGTTTAGGTTACCTGAGATGAATTTTGGTTTTCATTATTTCCGATGGAGATGCAGTGCTTCAATAGGCACGGCCGGCTCTCTCCCCCCTTGTGGGGGTGAGGTGGAGAGGGGGGTATCGCGAGGGGTTGCGCTTCGTTGACCCCCCTCCCTAACCCTCCCCCACAAGGGGGGGGGGAACGCGCTGATGTCGCTTTGAATTTGTCGCTTCAAATCAGATCCAAAAAGAGAATTCCTCAAGCGAATTTCTGAACTGGATCTATAGGGTTTCTAATATGTACGCTTACGACGCCATCGACCGCACGCTGATCAACGAGCGCGTCTCCGAATTCCGCGATCAGGTGAAGCGCCGGCTCTCCGGCGAACTGAGCGAAGACGAATTCAAATCGCTGCGCCTGATGAACGGCGTCTATCTGCAACTGCACGCTTACATGTTCCGCGTCGCCATTCCCTATGGCACGCTATCGTCGGCGCAAATGCGCAAGCTCGCGCATGTCGCACGCACATACGATCGCGGCTATGGGCATTTCACGACGCGGCAGAACATCCAATACAATTGGATCAAGCTCGCCGATTTGCCGGACGCGTTGGCGGACCTCGCCGAGGTCGGCATTCACGCGATGCAAACCTCCGGCAATTGCACGCGCAACGTCACCGCCGATCAATGGGCCGGGGTCGCGCCCGGCGAGATCGAAGACCCGCGCATCTGGGCGGAATTGCTGCGGCAATATTCGACCATGCATCCGGAATTTTCGTTCCTGCCGCGCAAGTTCAAATTCGCGATCACCGCGAGCGAGCACGACCGCGCCGCGATCAAGGTTCATGACATCGGCCTGCGGCTGCTGAAGAACGAGCAGGGCGAAACCGGCTTCGAGGTGCTGGTCGGCGGCGGGCTCGGCCGCACGCCGTTCATCGGCAAGCTGATCAAGCCGTTCGTGCACGGCCGCGACCTCTTGAGCTATGTTGAGGCGATCCTGCGCGTCTACAATCAATATGGCCGCCGCGACAACATCTACAAAGCGCGCATCAAAATCCTCGTCCATGAACTCGGCATCGAGAAGTTCGCCGCCGAGGTCGAAGAAGAGTGGATGTTGATGCGCGACACCGCGCTGACGCTCGACGACGAGGTGGTCGAAGACGTCCGCGCGCGCTTCGCCTATCCGGCCTATACGCAGCAACCCTCGATGCCGCAGGAGCTACGCGACGCCGCGCACGACCCGGCATTCGAAGCGTGGCGCAAGAACTCCGTCGCGCCGCATCGCGAGGTCGGCTACGGCATTGTCACGATCTCGCTGAAGCCGATCGGCGCGCCGCCCGGCGATGCGACCGCCGACCAGATGGACACCATCGCCGAACTGGCCGACCGTTATTCGTTCGGCGAAATCCGCGTCGGCCATGAACAGAACCTGGCGTTGCCGCATGTCGCCAAGCGCGATCTGCCGGCGTTGTGGAAGGCGCTCGATGCGGCGGGCCTGGCGACCCCCAACGTCAATCTCGTGACCGACATCATCGCGTGCCCCGGTCTGGATTATTGCTCGCTCGCCAATGCGCGATCGATCCCCATCGCGCAGGAACTGACCCATCGCTTCGCCAATCACGACACGGCGAATTTGATCGGCCGGCTGCACATCAACATTTCCGGCTGCATCAATGCCTGCGGCCATCACCACGTCGGCCACATCGGCATTCTCGGCGTCGAGAAGAACGGCGAGGAATTCTACCAGATCACGATCGGCGGCCGAGCCGACGAGAAAGCCGTGGTCGGCACGCTGATCGGGCCTGCGGTTCGCTATCACGAGGTCGCCGACGTGATCGAAGATATCGTCGAGGCCTATCTTGCATTGCGGGCCCGGCCTGACGAACTATTCATAGACACCGTCGCGCGCCTCGGCGTCGCACCTTTCAAGGAGCGGGTCTATGCCACTCGTTAAGAACGCCACCGTCGTCGCCGACGAATTCTTGCACGTCACCGACGAGGCGATCGCCGACGACGCTGACGTGTTGCTCCCGGCGGAGCGTTTCCTCGCCGAGGCCGATGCGTTGCTTGCCCGCAAAGGCCGGACGGGCGTGATCTGGCCGAACAACCGCGATCTCGACGATCTCGTCGCGTATCTGCCGAAGCTCGCGATCGTTGCTCTGGTGTTTCCGAATTTCCGCGACGGCCGCGCCTATTCGCAAGCGCGACTGCTGCGCGAACGTTTCGCCTACAAAGCCGAATTGCGCGCGACCGGACAGATTTTGCGCGATCAGTTCGTGTTCATGCTGCGCGCGGGATTCGATGCCTTCGCCGTGAAGAAGGATTCGGATGCTGCGGCGTTCGCGACGACCGCGCGGCATTACACGGTGTTCTATCAGCCGACCGGCGACGGCCGCATCACCGCCTTGCATCAGCGGATGCAGGCCCGCCACCGCGCCGAGACGACGACCAACCATTGAAGGTAGGT
>JANMAN010000358.1:0-1554 GCA_031359885.1 Tardiphaga sp.
CACGCTCGCCACCTCCCACGCCGTCCCTTCGGTGACGCGCGTCGCCTGTTTCGTGTTCACGTCAACGACCCACGCATGCGCAAAGCGGAAGTCGCCCTCGAACACGCGCTCGTCGTCGCGCTTCTTGATGTTGGCTTCTTCGTCCGCGCTGCGCGCATCGTTCGCGGTGAACGCCACCTTCGAACCGTCCGGCGCCCACGAGTACGAGATGACATTCTCTTTCGCATCAGTGAGCTTCCATGCTTCGCCGCCGTCGCTCGACATCACGTAGAGCTGCGGTTTCGCGTCCGCACTTCCACGGGCCGCAATGAAGCTGATGAATTTACCGTCCGGGGAAAACTGCGGCTGGCTCTCGCCCTTCTCGCCGAACGTGATCTGCCGCGCCGGGGCACTGGCGTCGGTCGCCACTTTCCAGATGTGCGCGCGCGACTCCATTTTCGAGTCCTCGGACACCCACTGCCGCACGCCATAAATCACCTGGCGTCCGTCGGGCGAAACCGTCGCGCCCTGGATCGCCTTGATGTTGAGCACGTCGTCAAACGTCGCGGCACGTTTACCCTGAGCGGAGTCGAAGGGTTTGGATTGCGCCGCGGCGGCGCTGACGCTGATGACGAGAGCGGCGACGACGAGGGACTGACGCATCACTGGCCTCCAGAGATGCGAAGTATAATTTCAATCTGAATCTGAATTCACAAATCAGACATCTGAAATGCCTATTACCCTCCCGTTGGATTACTCAGCGATTGAGCGCATCCTTCCTCATCGCTATCCGTTCCTGCTGGTCGACCGGATTACGGAATTCGAGCCGGATCGGAGGATCGTCGGCATCAAGAACGTGTCGATGAACGAGCCGTATCTGTCGCGGCCGGCAGGCGGCGGCCGCCCGTCGCTGCCGCCGACCATCCTCACCGAAGCCGTGGCTCAGGTGGGCGCGATCCTGATTCTCGCCAAGCCTGAAAACAAGGATCAGTTGATTTTCTTCCGCGGCATGGAGCGCGTCCGTTTTCGCGGGCCGGTCTACCCGGGTGATGTCGTGGTCATTGAAGCCACCGTGAAGCGCCTTCGCAGCCGCATGGGCGTGCTCGCCGGACATGCCACCGTCAACGGCAAGGTCGTGATCAACGGGACCATGACCTTCGCGCTTGGTTCCGAGTGAGCAAACTTCCACAACTCGCGGGCCTCACCGTCGAAGACTCCGGGTGGGGCTACTTTCTCTGCGCCTACAAAGAGATCCGTACCGGACGCAGCGGCGGGGAGTTCCTGTTCCTGTCGCTCCAGGATGCTTCCGCGCAAGTCGTCGCCAAGCTGATGACGGATGTCGATCGCTACAAGGCGGAGTTCGAGGGCGGTGAATTCGTCCGCGTCGAAGGTCGCGGCAGCCTCTACAACGGCCAGGTGCAGCTGGTGCTGTCGACGATTCGCCGCGTCAATCCAGACCAGGATCGCCTGCAGGGATTTCGGGAAGAGGACTGCGTCCTCAGCGCGCCCCGGCCGATCGACGAGATGTGGGAGGAGCTGCAGGGGCATCTACGCGGCGTCAAGAACGATCACCTG
>JANMAN010000380.1:0-1525 GCA_031359885.1 Tardiphaga sp.
GTTGCTTTATATGCCGACGACCTTGCCGGGTCTGTCCGTGACGAAGGCGGCGGAGTTGCTGCAGACGCAAAACAAGATCATCAAATCGTTCCCCGAAGTTTCCTCCGTTTTCGGCAAAGCCGGCCGTGCGGCGACCGCGACCGATCCGGCACCTTCTGAAATGTTCGAGACCATCGTCAATCTCAAGCCCAAGGACGAATGGCGTCCAGGCGTGACGGTCGACGGTCTTATCGCCGAGATGGACAAGGCGTTGCAATTTCCCGGCGTATCAAACGCATGGACGATGCCGATCAAGGCCCGCATCGACATGCTGTCGACCGGTATCCGCACGCCGATCGGCGTTAAGGTCATCGGGACCGATCTTGTCGAGATCGACAAACTCGCCAAGCAAATAGAACAGGTTCTCAAAGTCGTACCCGGCACATCGTCGGCCTACGCTGAGCGTGGCATCGGCGGCTATTACCTGGACATCGCGCCGGACCGCGAGGCGCTGGCGCGCTACGGCATCATGATCCAGGACGTGCAGGACGTAATCGGCACGGCGCTCGGCGGCCAAAGCGTTACGACGACGGTAGAAGGCCGGCAGCGCTTCACCGTCAACATGCGCTATCCCCGTGACCTCAGGGATAATCCGCAGGCCATCGCCAACGATGTGCTGGTACCGATGCCGGCCGGCGGCGCTGTCCCGCTTGGCGAGGTCGCCAAGGTGACGCCGGCACGGGGACCGACCTCGATCCGCACCGAGAACGGGCAGTTGGCGACGTATATCTACGTCGACATCCGTGACCGCGATCTTGGCGGCTATGTTTCTGACGCGCAGCGCGCTGTGCAGGCTAGTATCCAATTTCTGCCGGGCTATTACGTGATGTGGAGCGGCCAGTACGAGTATCTCGAACGTGCCACGGCGCGCCTGAAGATCGTCGTGCCGGTGACGCTGCTGATCATATTTCTGCTCCTCTATCTCAACTTCCGTTCGATCGCCGAGACCATGATCGTCATGCTGTCGCTACCGTTTGCGCTGGTCGGCGGCCTCTGGCTGATGTGGTGGCTTGGTTTCAATCTGTCGGTCGCCGTGACGGTGGGCTTCATCGCGCTTGCCGGCGTCGCCGCCGAGACGGGTGTCGTGATGCTGATGTATTTGAACCAAGCGCTTGCAGCGATCCAGACTCAGCGAAACGCCCAGGGAAAGACCCTTACCCGCGGCGACCTCTACGACGCCATCATGGAAGGTGCCGTCGAAAGAGTACGCCCGAAGATGATGACGGTTGTCGCCATCATGGCTGGCTTGCTTCCGATCATGTGGAGCACCGGCACTGGATCAGAAATCATGCAACGCATCGCCGTGCCGATGATCGGCGGCATGATTTTATCAACGTTGCTGACGCTCATCGTCATTCCGGCGATCTTTGGGTTGGTTAAAGGAATAACGCATCCGATTGATGACGCAATGTACAACGAACACGCGTTATCTCCAAAAAAACATGCATTCAGTGCAAATCTTAATCGCTAAGCGCTTGCCTTCACC
>JANMAN010000382.1:0-2664 GCA_031359885.1 Tardiphaga sp.
GAGAGCCCGTTGAAGGATCATCCACTCAATCCGATGCACGACGCCAATCTGGTGCGCGTGCTGGCACGACAGAGCAAAACCAAAATCGGCCTCGCGGATCGCGCGGTGATCGCCGCCGGCGTCGAGGCCTTGACCGCGCATCTCGCCTCTCTCGAAAACAAAGGCGTCGGCGCCGTCATTGCCGATGCGATTACGGCGTCGGACCTCGAAACCATCGGCCGCGTCGCGCTCCGACATCGCTTGAGCGTCGGCGCGTCCGGGATCGGGCTTGGGCTGGCTCGCGCGCTGGTGTCGTCGGGCCGCGTCGCGTCGCAGGACGCTTCCTCCTTCGACGCGACGGTCGGCGGCGCGTCGGCGTGTCTCGCGGGAAGCTGCTCGCAGGCGACGCTGCAACAGATCGCCCACGCGGAGAAAACGATGCCGGTGCTGCGGCTCGATCCGGCCGCCCTCGTCACCGGCGAGAGCGAAACGCGCCGCGCGCTGGCTTGGGCCGACGAACATCTCGCCCATGGTCCGGTGCTGATCGCCTCGAGCGGCAAGCCGGATCAGGTGTTCGCTGTGCAGGCGAAACATGGCCGCGAGATCGCCGGCCACGCTATCGAACAGGCGATGGCCGACATCGCCGAAGGTTTGATCGCCCGCGGCGTGAAGCGACTGGTCGTAGCCGGCGGCGAAACGTCAGGCGCGGTGGTGGACCGGCTGAAGCTGCCGGGCTTTCTGGTCGGGCCGGAAATCGCGGCGGGCGTCCCGGTCCTGCGCGCGGTCGGCGGCCACGACATGCTGCTGGCGCTGAAATCCGGCAATTTCGGCGGACCCGCGTTCTTCGCCGACGCGCTGGCGTTGATGACCTAAGGGTTTGTCTTGTCCCGGTCGCGGCGCAGCACAAGCCTGCGCAATGCAAAGCATTGTCGCATGGCGCAGTGCTGCTCCGCAGAACCGGGATCGTATCGACGGCAGCATTCGTAACGGTCCCGGCTCTGCGGAGCGGCATCATCCGGCTGCGCCGGAATGACGTCGCACCGCGTCCGGGACACGCATTTTTTGCTGCACTGCAATCAAACTGTTGTGAGCCGAACGCCATTCGCCGTGGGGCGGTTGGCTATTTCGGCACAGGTCGGATAGATCACAATTGACGGACCGTCTGCGATCACGCGCGGTCCGGTGCTGACAGCAGCTAGGATTGCCGCACCGATGAATGCGTTGGTTCGCATCGCCCTGAGCCGGCCCTACACATTCGTGGTGCTGGCGCTGCTGCTGTTGATCGTCGGCCCGCTGGCGGCGCTGCGCACCCCCACCGACATCTTCCCGGACATTCGCATCCCCGTCATCGGCGTGATCTGGCAATATACCGGCTTGCCGCCGGACCAGATGTCCGGCCGCGTGACGACGCCGTTCCAGCGCGCGCTGACGACCACCGTCAACGACATCGAGCATATCGCCGCGAATTCCTATGCCGGCTTCGGCATCGTCAAAATCTTCTTCCAGCCCAACGTCGATATCCGCACCGCCAATGCGCAGGTGACGGCGGTGTCGCAGACGCTGCTGCGGCAGATGCCGCCCGGCACGACGCCGCCGTTGATCCTGAACTATTCGGCATCGACCGTGCCGATCATTCAACTCGCTCTGTCCGGCGACGGCCTGACCGAGCAGAACCTCGCGGACATCGGCATTAACCAGCTTCGGACGCCGCTCGTGACGGTGCCGGGGGCCGCGATCCCGTTTCCGTTCGGCGGCAAGCAACGTCAGGTCCAGATCGATCTCGACCCGTCGGCGCTCCAGGCGCGCAGCCTGTCCGGAACGGACGTTGCGAACGCACTGGCTGCACAAAACCTCATCACGCCGGTCGGCACGCAAAAGATCGGCGAATTTGAATATACGATCCAGCTCAACAACTCGCCGCTGAAGATCCAGGAGCTCGGCAATTTGCCGATCAAGACCGTCAACGGCGCGATGGTCTACGTCCGCGACGTCGCCAGCGTGCGCGACGGCAACCCGCCGCAAACCAACATCGTGCATGTCGACGGCAATCGCTCGGTGCTGATGATGGTGCTCAAGGCCGGCGCGGTCTCGACGCTCGACATCATCGACGGCATCAAGCGCAAGGTCGAGCAGGTCAAATCCACGCTGCCGGCGCAGTTGCGGATCGGCTTCATCGGCGACCAATCGGTGTTCGTGCGCGGTGCCATCGAGGGTGTCGCCGTCGAAGGCGTCATTGCAGCACTCCTGACCAGCGTCATGATCCTGCTGTTCCTCGGCAGCTGGCGTTCGACCGACATCATCGCCGTCTCCATCCCGCTGTCGGTGCTCGGCGCCATCATCATGCTGTCGGCGATCGGCGAGACGCTCAACATCATGACGCTCGGCGGGCTGGCGCTCGCGGTCGGCATTCTCGTCGACGACGCTACCGTGACCATCGAGAACATCAACTACCATCTGGAGCAGGGCAAGCCGGTCGAGCAGTCCATTATGGACGGCGCCAACCAGATCGTGACGCCGGCCTTCGTGTCTCTGCTCTGCATCTGTATCGTGTTCGTGCCGATGTTCTTCCTGCAGGGCGTCGCGCGCTTCCTGTTTGTGCCGATGGCCGAAGCGGTCATGTTTGCGATGATCTGGTCGTTCCTGCTGTCACGCACGCTGGTGCCGACAATGGCGAACTATCTGCTT
>JANMAN010000530.1:0-4533 GCA_031359885.1 Tardiphaga sp.
CAGCCCTTCGTTGGCGCCTGATGCAGCAGGGCGACCGCGACGTCGCCGACATCGCCGCGTGGATAGATGGTCAGAACCAACGGGTCGTGCCCCGGCACGATGTGATCCTCGCTGTCGGCCAGGCGTTCGAGCTTCCGCCAACTTTCCAACATGTCCGCGACATCGACCAAAATCGGAAACGGATTCTGCCGCGCCTTGTTCGCATAGTAATGGCAGGCGTCGGAAGCGAGCACCACGGCGCCGCGCGCGGTCATCACGCGAACACATTGCAGCCCCGGCGTATGGCCGGGTGCGCGGTGGACGCTGACGCCGGCAAACAGCGTGTCATCGCCATCGATAAAGTGCACGCGGCCCTCATAGAGCCGTCGCACCATCGTCACGACGTCCTCGACCTCGAAGGCGTGGCGCAGCCTCGGGTGACACATGCAGCGCCCCGTAACGAAATTCATTTCGGAATCTTGCACATGAAACGTCGCTGCACGAAAGCCGGCCAGCCCGCCGGCGTGGTCGTAATGCAGATGCGTGATGATGACGTCGGTCACTTTCTCCGCATCGACCCCGACAGCCGTTAACGCATCCATCGGCAAATGCGCGAGATTGCGTTTCCGCTTTGTCGCTGTCTCGTGCGTGAAACCGGTATCGACGACGATCGTGCGGCTGGCGTTGCGAATGACCCAGACGAAATAATCCAGCGGCAATTGCATCTCGTGCAGGTCCGTCACGTCTTGCGGATGCATGAAATTGTCGCGCACGCTGCGCTCTTGATGCGTACCGTAACGCACCGCAAGTACCTCATAGACCTCGTTTGGTTCTTGCATCGCGTCCTCGCTTGCCGGCTGTCAAATCGCCGTTGTCGCGATGGTGTGGACCTGATTGGCGCGTGTCAAGAAAGCCAGGGAATCGCTCCAAAGCAAAAGGGCCGGAGCGTTTTCAACGCCGGCCCTTTGATATCGCTTGTCGTGTAGAAGGAAGATCGTCGTCGCGCCAAACCAGGCGTCATTGCTTGGTTGCCGAATGGTCGGTGTCGGCGTCGTGAATCGCTTCCTGATGATACCATGCGTCCGTCAGCACGTAAGCGCCGCCGTCGGCTGGCACGATCTCGTCGGAACGTCGGCCACGATCCTGTGAGGACACGAGGCCTGCACGGCCGCCGATCGGGAATTGATAGATCGTTGCCGATCCAGTTGTCGGTGGGCCGGATGTCGAAAAACCAGTCATCGTACTCTTTCCTTTATGCGCCAGAACGGCACCCGTTCAGGCTCTATGATTCAACGCATTCACTGCATATCGGGTTGCCAATTGACGATGCAACATGATGAAATAAAAACCGGCTCCTGACGAAATTTCAGGCAGATCGTTTTTTGCAACTGTCTTTAGCTGCGTCGTCGAGGATCGGGGCCTGTCCATGCGAAAGCTACGGCGATCCGCACGCGGGACGCTCGAAACACGCAAACGTCGTGCTGCGTTTTTCATCGGTCCACCAGAAGTGGGATTTGCCTGCCCAGTGATCGGGCTTCAAAATCTGCACGAACTTTACGTGCGAAAGAGCATGACATTGGAGGCGTGCGTCTATGCCGCACCTGCCATGCGCGCGATGCGGCCATGTCCACCGAATGTTGACGGCCTGACGAGACCGACTCGCCGCCGCCGTCTCGCCGTCTGGCACACAAAATGCTTACTCGATCGTAGCCAATGGCGGCTCCAACCATCTTTATTGCCGCCGGCCTGGGTCTCACCCGCTGCCTGCTAACTCATGAGAGATTTTCGATGACAAAGTACAAGCTCGAGTACATCTGGCTCGACGGTTACAAGCCGACCCCGAATTTGCGTGGCAAAACGCAGATCAAGGAATTCGATACCTTCCCGACACTCGAGCAACTGCCGCTATGGGGCTTCGACGGTTCGTCGACCATGCAGGCCGAAGGCCACAGCTCGGATTGCGTGCTCAAGCCGGTCCGCGTGTTTCCGGACGCGACCCGCACCAACGGCGTGCTGGTGATGTGCGAAGTCATGATGCCGGACGGCAAGACCCCGCATTCGACCAACAAGCGCGCCACGATCCTCGACGACGAAGGCGCATGGTTCGGCTTCGAGCAGGAATACTTCTTCTACAAGGACGGTCGTCCGCTCGGCTTTCCGACCGCAGGCTATCCCGCGCCGCAAGGCCCGTATTACACCGGCGTCGGTTACAGCAATGTCGGCTCGGTCGCGCGCCAGATCGTCGAGGAGCATCTCGACCTCTGCCTCGCCGCCGGCATCAACCATGAAGGCATCAACGCCGAAGTGGCGAAGGGCCAGTGGGAATTCCAGATCTTCGGCAAGGGCTCCAAGCGTGCCGCCGACGAAATGTGGATGGCCCGCTATCTGATGCAGCGCCTGACCGAGAAGTACGAGATTGACATCGAGTACCACTGCAAGCCGCTCGGCGACACCGATTGGAACGGCTCAGGCATGCACGCCAACTTCTCGACCGCCTATCTGCGCGAGACCGGCGGCAAAGAGTATTTCGAAGCGCTGATGAAGGCGTTCGATCAGAACCTCGAGGATCACATGGCCGTCTACGGTCCGGACAATCATCTGCGTCTGACCGGCAAGCACGAAACCGCGCCGTGGAATAAGTTCAGCTACGGCATCGCCGATCGCGGCGCGTCGATCCGCGTTCCGCATTCCTTCGCCAACAACGGCTACAAGGGCTATCTGGAAGATCGCCGCCCGAACTCGATGGGCGACCCCTACCAAATTGCATCGCAGATCCTGAAGACGATCGCGTCGGTCCCGACCGAAGGCAAGGCGAGCGCCGCAGCGTAAACCCTCGCATCGATCGAACATCTCAAACGGGCGGAAGCGACAAGCTTCCGCCCGTTTTGCTTTGCGCTTCACAAAGCGGCGTGCAGCTTAAACCGCGCACGCAACCGGCTTCGGCAACGAATCGCGCCGCACGCGCCAAGCCGCAATCGGCGATCGACTTTTTTTCGGCCTTGGAAGCGTCGTGCGCTGCGCATATACAGGCGAACGCAGTCGAAGCAGGTCGGGGGACGACATGAAAATGGTCTTGGTGCTTGTCGCGGTGCTCGTGTCATCGACGGCACATGCGCAGAGCAATCCGCCGATGGTCGGCGGCAAGCCGCTCGTGCAGGTCAGACCCAAAGGCGCGCCGAAGGCGAGAGCCGAGAAGCCGCAGCCGTTGGCTACCAAGCTGCAAGCCTGCCTCGAGATCGAAGACGAATCGAAAGAGCGGCTCGATTGCTACGATGCCGTGATCGCGCCGAAGCCGATGGCGGGCAAACGCAAGCCGCCGGCCGCGAAATCCGTCACCGAGTGCCGCGTGCTCAAAGAACAGGACGAGCGACTCGCGTGCTTCAACGGCTTCGTCGCCAAGCTGCCGAAGACGTGAGCCTGCCGTCCGAAACCGGCCATTCCGTCGTCGACGCGATCGTCGCGACATGGTCGGCCGCGTTCACCCGTCTGGATGCCGACGCGCTTGCGGCGCTTTATTCGGACGAGGCGCTGTTCTACGGCTCGGTGCCGACGCTGTTTCGCGGGCGCGCGGGCGTCGCGGCTTATTTCAACGGCCTGACGCGCTGGCCGTCGCCGACCGTCGCGTTCAGCGATTGGGTCGTCACCACGCTCGGCGCTGATGTCATCAACATGGCCGGGAAGGCAACCTTCCTCGTGAGCCAAGACGCAACTCCGCTGAACGTCAAGATCACCTGGGTCGTCGTGCGGGAAGCGGACGGCTGGCACATCCTCAGCCATCACGTCTCGCCGACGACGCCGCTCATCCTGCGCGACTGAGGACGCGCGTCGGCGTTCCCGCGCGATGTCGCGCGGCGCGTCCGATCGGTGGCCCCTCGCAAAGAGAGGGGATGGAGCGTCGAAAGACGCGCCGTGTATCAGTGGCCGCAGCTTGACGTGCGGATCGCCGCACCTTAGAGGCCGCGGAAACGTCTTCCGACGCTCCATCGCGGGATTTGTGTCCGAAGGGCCGTGCTTTCGGGACAAGGTTCTGGATGACCGCGATTTCCGCCGCGATCCCCATCGTCCGAGCGGCTTTCGCCGCCCGCCGCCTTGTCCGCGTCAGCCATCGAAGGCAGCACCCCGTAATGGGCGCGGACGGGACCCTCGGCCTCCCGAGTGCGCGGGGTACGTTTCCCCGCGCCCGCAGGCACCGCATCCCGCCCCACGCCGTCAAGCGTCCCGGACAACGCCCCTCAATGCGGGACGGGATGCGCGGTTTATAGTCCTACTAGGAAAATTGTCAAGAATGAAATTTCGAGCGCGTGCGGTCGCCCGGCCGCCGCGCGCTTGCTATGCCCGTGCGATGGCTTTCGCTCCGGACTCGCCACTCGGCACATTGTTGAACGCTCCGATGCGGCCGGGCCGCGTGAGCTGGATCGGTCTGCGCCCGATGCGGCGTGCGGCGATGCACGTGGTCGCGCAGGCGACGCTGATCGCGGGGCAGGGGCTCGACGGCGATCGTTAGGCCTCGTCGCATGACGGCCCGCGCCAGGTCACGCTGATCGCCGCCGAGGA
>JANMAN010000484.1:0-1808 GCA_031359885.1 Tardiphaga sp.
CGGACCGGAACGGACGGGTTTTTCGTCAGCGTGATGCGAAGGGTTGCCGGGTAAGTCGGTAGGATGGGTTGAGCCGGATTGAGCGTCAGCGCCCGGCAAAACCCCTCGCCCGAATATTGATGGGTATCGCTGCGCTCAACCCACCCTACGGCATTGCGACTCCAGGCTCCCTCGCGTAATTGCTGGTCATGACAGCATCCAGCCCCATTCCGAGCCAGACCGACGCCGCGCTGACGCCCGATGTGGCGGCGGCGCACGAAAAAATTCTGATTGTCGATTTCGGCAGCCAAGTGACGCAACTGATCGCGCGGCGCGTCCGCGAGGAGGGCGTCTACTCGGAGATCGTGCCGTTCAACAAGGCCGAAGCCGCGTTTCACGCGATGAAGCCGAAGGCCGTCATTCTCTCGGGCGGTCCGGCGTCCGTCCTCGATGCCGATGCGCCGTCCGCGCCGATGGCGATCCTGACGGCAGGCGTGCCGGTGCTCGGCATCTGCTACGGCGAGCAGACGATGGCGCAGCAACTCGGCGGCACCGTCGAGGCCGGGCATCACCGCGAATTCGGCCGCGCCGCGATCGAGATCACGGACGATTGCGCGTTGTTCGACGGCGTCTGGGAAAAGGGTGGCCGATACGACGTCTGGATGAGCCACGGCGACCGCGTGACCAAACTGCCGGACGGATTTCGCGCAGTCGCGAGAGCGCCGGGCTCGCCGATCTCCGTGATCGCCGACGACGTTCGCAAATTTTACGCGATGCAGTTTCACCCCGAGGTCGTGCACACGCCGGACGGCGCGAAGCTGATCCGCAATTTCGTGCGCAAGGTTGCGGGTCTCACCGGCGATTGGACCATGCGCGCGTTCCGCGACGAGGCGATCGAGAAGATCCGCGCGCAGGTCGGCGGCGGCAAGGTGATCTGCGGCCTCTCCGGCGGCGTCGATTCAGCGGTCGCGGCGGTGTTACTGCACGAGGCGATCGGCGATCAGCTCACCTGCGTGTTCGTCGATCACGGCCTGCTGCGCAAGGACGAGGGCAAGACCGTCGTCGATTTATTTAGACATCACTACAATATCCCGTTGGTGCATGTGGATGCGTCCGAGCAATTCCTCGGCGAGCTCGCCGGGATCAGCGACCCCGAGCATAAGCGCAAGACCATCGGGCGTCTGTTCATCGACGTGTTCGACGCCGAGGCGAAGAAAATTGGCGGGGCGGATTATCTGGCGCAGGGCACGCTCTATCCCGACGTGATCGAGAGCGTGTCGTTCACCGGCGGGCCGTCGGTGACGATCAAGTCGCATCACAATGTCGGCGGCCTTCCCGCGCGCATGAAGATGAAGCTGGTCGAGCCGTTGCGCGAACTCTTCAAGGACGAGGTGCGCAAGTTGGGTGTCGAATTGGGTCTGCCCGATGTGTTCGTCGGCCGGCATCCGTTTCCTGGACCGGGGCTCGCGATCCGTTGCCCCGGCGAAATCACCGCCGAGAAGTTGGAGATCCTGCGGAACGCCGATGCTGTCTATATCGACCAGATTCGTCAGGCCGGATTGTACGACGACATCTGGCAGGCCTTCGCCGTGCTGCTGCCGGTGAAGACGGTCGGCGTGATGGGCGACGGCCGGACGTACGAATACGTCGTCGGCCTGCGCGCGGTAACGTCGACGGACGGCATGACTGCGGATTTTTACTCGTTCGACATGAAATTCTTGGGCGCGACCGCGACCCGCATCATCAACGAGGTCAAAGGCGTCAATCGCGTAGTGTACGACATCACGTCGAAACCACCCGGCACGATCGAGTGGGAGTGAGCGCCGGGC
>JANMAN010000496.1:0-2264 GCA_031359885.1 Tardiphaga sp.
CGACGTTTCCGATCGCTGTGTAGTCGAGGCGGCCGTGATAGCCGAGGGCTCCCACGGTCGCTGGTCCCATCGCGATACCCACGCCAAAACCCAGGACGCAGCCATCGGCGGACCAGGTGCCGGCAAGAGATTGCACCGCGACTTGCATGTCGATCGCAAGCCTTGTCCCGGTTTGCGCCGGATTTTCGCAGGTGACCGGCGCGTTGACCAGGACCATGACGCCGTCACCATCGAAGCGGATCAGGGTAGCGCCATGGCGGGCGGTGACGGCGCCAATGGCTTCATAATATTCCCTCAGCACGGCCAAAATGACGTCGGGCTCAGCCCGCGCGGAAAACGCGGTGAATCCGCGCAGATCGCCGAAAATCGCAACCACCTCACGCCGCTGTCCGTCCAGCAGCCGCTGATCGGAGTGTTCCACCAATTCGGCGACCTCAGGGGCAAGGAATTGCCTCAGGCGATTGATGCGCTCGGACTTCTGCTGCGAGGCTGCCAGCTCCTCCGCCATCTGGTTGAAGCGGATTGCCAATTGCTCCAATTCGTCGCGGCTTTCGATCGTAATGCGATGGTCGAACTGTCCCATCCCGATCCGTTCGGCGCCATCCTCGAGTTTGCGGATCGGCCCCCACATGCGGGATGCACGCCAATAGGCGAGGGCAAACGCGAGAAAAATGCCGATGCCGAGCAGTATCAGAGAACGCCACAGCGCAGCGCGGATCGATTCGAACGCCTCCAGCACCGGCTGTTGGGCAATCACCGTCCAATTGACGTCCGCAGCCCGCACCGAGAGCGCGACGGCAGGCTTGCCATCATCACCGGTGGTGGCAACCACCGATCCATTCGCGGCGCTTACGACCGACATGAGCCGACTGAAATCGCCGGAGCCAGCGCCGCTGCGCAGCACGAGGCTGATGTCCGGGTGGGCAATCAGACGTCCGGAGTCGTCGACGACAAGGGCGTGGCCGGTGTCGCCGATCTTGATGGCCGCGATGATGTTCCAGATCAGCTTCAGATTGATGTCGGCAATGACGATTCCGGCGGCCGCACGGTTTCCGGCGACGGCGATCCGCATATAGGGCTCTGAATCGTGCTGAAATTGCACGGGACTGTACCAGACCCCGTTGGCGCGCGCGCCCACCACCGCAGGGTCTGCCGACAAATCCGCGCCTCGACCGATCCTGTTCAGACTTAACCTGGATACGAAAACGCGTTCAGTGCCGGTTTGATCAACCAGCGAAAGCGAAACAATCGCCGGAACCTGCTGCAGCAGACGCAGCCCATCGATCCTGCGCCGATCGTCGTCGTCCGGGGTCCAGGGAAACTGCACCACCCAGCCGAGCTGATCGCGTATTTCATCGGTAAAATTCTGGATCCGGTCGGCGGCGGCGCGAGCCTCGACCTGAAGCACTTCATTGAGATAAAGGCGATGGTCGCGAAAGGCGAACCAGGCTTCGGTTGCGGCGCCAAGCGTGAGCGGCACCACCACTGCGACAAACAGGGGTGACGAAATACTTGACGAACAAGGAGCGCCGCGGCCGGGTCACCCGAGAAAACTCCGCCGCAATATGTCACGAGCCGGCCTCATTCGATCACCTTGTTGGCGCGAAACAGGATGGAGGACTCGTCGAGATCAATGCCAAGCAGCTGGGCTGTCCTGAGATTCACGGTCAGTTCGAATTTCGTGGGCTGCACCACCGGCAGCACGGCGGGTTTTTCGCCGCGCAATATCCGGTCGGCGTAGGTCGCAAGCCAGAAATAGGTCGCACGCTGGTTCGCGCCGTAGCTGATAAGCCCGCCCGCGTCGCAATACTCGCTCCATCCGAACATCGAAGGCAGCCGTTGTGCGATGGCGAACTCGGCGATTTTGGCCCGATGCACCATCGTGACGGCGTCCGGGAATACCAGCAGTGCATCTGCGTACGCCTTGCTGGCGACGACGAGCGCGTCGTCCAGTTCCTGCACGCCGAAGAAGGGCACATAGACCGGCGTGATGCCGAGTCCCCTGCAGGCTTCCTGGGTCGCGTGCCACTCCGATTGTTCACCGGGATGATTGGTGTTCGAGAGCACGGCGAGCGTGCGCAGCTTCGGAAAAATGTCCTTGAGCAGCTCGACGCGCTTTCCTGCCAGTTCGAGCGACAGGAACGAGGTGCCGGTGAAATTGCCGCCGGGCTCCCCAAGACTATTGACGAGCCCGAGCGCCACCGGATCGCCGCTCACCGCAAACAGCACGGGGACGTCGGTTACCGCCGTCATCGCGCGGGTCG
>JANMAN010000528.1:0-6348 GCA_031359885.1 Tardiphaga sp.
TGACGTTGGGCTCGACCAGATAACGCGATTGCCCGGCGCGGCGGTGCCGCTCCTCGCGCTCGGCCAACTTCGCGGTGACGAATTCGGCGGCGGTGCCCTGCACGACTTCGCGGTCGAAGCGATCGACCAATTCGTCGAACAGCGCCTGGTCGCCAGTCAGAAAACGCATCTCGAGAATAGCGGTGCGGATCGTCATGTCGCCGCGCGCCTGCCGGATCGATTCATCGACCGAGCGGGTGGCGTGGCCGACCTTCAGGCCCATGTCCCACAGACAATAAAGGATGGCTTCTGCGACCTGCTCGCCCCAGGCGGTCTGCTTGTAGGGCAGGATAAACAGCAGATCGATGTCGCTCTCCGGGGCCATCAAACCGCGGCCGTAACCGCCGGTCGCGACCACGGCCATCCGCTCGCCGCTGGACGGGACCTGCGAGTGATAAAGATGCTTCGTCGCCGCGGCGAACACCATCTGGATGATGTCGTCTTGAACTTTGCAAAGCCGCTCGGCGCAGCGGCGGCCGTGGCGGTCCTTCAACAGCATGGCCTGCGCGGCATCGCGGGCGCGGGCCAGCTCGCCTTTGAGCATCTTGGACAAAGCGGATCGGAACACATCCCCCCGGCCCGCATGCTGCACCGCAAGCGCATCGATCTCGGCCGTGACGCGCGTGGTATCGAACGGCAGGGCGATCTGGTCGGGGCGATCTTCGGTGACAACGCTATCCATGCTTACCCGGATATCGGAGCCCGGCGGCGCTGTCACGGGCATTGTGGTCGGCCGTCACCCTCAGGTGCGAACTCTTGAGCAAGCCGAAGGGCGACGGCCAAGCTCGTTTCGCATCCTTCGAGGCTCGCGACTGCATCACAAGAGCGTTGCAGTCGCGAGCACCTCAGGATGACGGTGACCTACCTCCCCAGCACCTTTTTCAGCGCATAGAGCGCCTCCAGCGCGTCGCGGGGCGACATCTCGTCCGGGTGGATCTTGTCGAGCGCCGCGACCAGCCGCTCGGCATCGGTCGGCGGCGCGGCTTCGACCTCGCGCGACGCCATCGCGAACAACGGCAGATCGTCGGCTAGTGCCCGCGCCGCGCCGCCACGATCCTGCGCTTCGAGTTTCGCCAACACGGACTTCGCCCGCGCGATGACGCCGGGCGGAAGCCCGGCCAACTTCGCCACTTGAATGCCGTAGGAGCGATCCGCCGAGCCCGGCAGCACTTCGTGCAAAAACACCACGTCGCCGTGCCATTCCTTGACACGCACGGTCGCATTAAAAAGCCGCGGCAGCTTTGCCGAGAGCGCGGTCAATTCGTGATAATGCGTCGCAAACAGTGCGCGGCATTTGTTGGCTTCGTGCAGATGCTCGATCGCGGCCCAGGCGATCGACAACCCGTCGAACGTGGCCGTGCCACGGCCGATCTCGTCCAGGATCACCAGCGCCCGCGACCCGGCTTGATTTAAAATCACTGCCGTCTCGACCATCTCGACCATGAACGTCGAACGCCCCCGCGCGAGATCGTCGGCCGCGCCGACGCGCGAGAACAGCCGATCGACGATACCGATCCGCGCACGCGTCGCCGGCACGAAGGAGCCGATCTGAGCCAGCAGCGCGATCAACGCGTTCTGGCGCAGGAAGGTCGATTTGCCGGCCATGTTCGGGCCGGTGATGAGCCAGATCTGGCCGGTCTGCTGCGCGGGGCCCGGCGACAGATCGCAGGCATTGGGGATGAAGGGCGCGCCATCGCGCTTCAGGGCCTGTTCGACGACGGGATGCCGGCCGCCCTCGATCGCAAAGCCGAGCGACGCATCGACCTCGGGTCGTATGTACGAGTCGTCCACCGCGAGTTTCGCCAGCGACGTCGCGACGTCGAGCATCGCGAATGCATGGGCTGCAGAGCGCAGATCGTCGCCGGCGGCGTTCACGGCGCCGGCCAGGCGTTCGAAGATTTCGAGTTCGAGGCCCAGCGCGCGGTCGCCGGCGTTGGCGATGCGGGCTTCGATCTCGCCGAGTTCGGCGGTGGTGAACCGGGTCTGGCCGGCCAACGTCTGGCGATGAATGAACGTCGCATTGAGCGGCGGCTGCATCAGCTTGTCGCCGTGCTGCGCAGTGACTTCGACGAAATAACCCAGCACGTTGTTGTGCCGGATTTTCAGCCCTTTGACGGACGTCGCATCGGCGTAACGCGCCTGCATTGCCGCGACCACGAGGCGCGACGCATCGCGCAGATTTCGCGTCTCGTCCAGCGAGCCGTCGTAGCCCGTGCGGACGAAACCGCCGTCGCGCTTCATCAGCGGCAAATGGTCGTCGAGGGCGCGCGCGAGTTCGTTAGCAAGATCACGCGATGGCTTTCGCAACGCCGCCATTGCCGCTGCGATATCCTCCGGTATCGTTTCGATGTTCGTCAGCCGAGCAAGCGCAGCGTCGGCGGCCTGAATGCCGTCGCGCAAGCTGGAAAGATCGCGCGGGCCGCCGCGCCCCACCGACAGCCGCGCCAACGCGCGCGCCATGTCCGGCGCGGATTTCAGGATCGCGCGGATGTCATCGCGCGCGGCATGATCCGACACGAAACAAGCCACCGCATCGAGCCGCCGCGCAATCGCGGCAACATCCGTCAAAGGCGCCGCAAGGCGCTGCGCGAGAAGGCGCGAACCCGCCGGCGTCATCGTGCGGTCGATCGCATCGAGCAACGAGCCCTTGCGTTCGCCGGACAACGTCCTCGTCAATTCCAAATTGGCACGGGTCGCCGGATCGATTGCCATCGTCGTGCCGGCCGCCTCGCGCGACGGCGGCAACAAAGGCACGCGTTTGCCGACTTGCGTGCGATCGACATAGGTGACGGCGGCTGCGGCAGCGGTCGCCTCCAGCCGCGACATCGAACTGAGGCCGTCCATCGTGGCGACAGCGAAATAATCGCACAGCCGCCGCTCCGCGGTGGCGCCGTCGAATACATCGCGGGTCAGCGGCGTCACGGCTGGCCATTCGCGTAGCAACGCGCCCAACTCGGCGTCGGAATACAGCGCATCAGTCACGATGATTTCGTTCGGATTGATCCGCGCCAGCGTCGCGGCCAGTTCAGGCGCGGCGCACTCCGTGACGATGAATTCCGCTGTCGAGATGTCGATCCAAGCGAGGCCGATGCGGTCGCCCCCCGAGCTCGCGCGCGCACGGGCGATGGCGAGCAGATAATTGTTGGCGCGGGCGTCGAGCAGATTGTCTTCGGTCAGCGTGCCCGGCGTGACCAGCCGCACGACGTCGCGGCGCACCACGCTCTTGTTACCCCGCGCCCGCGCCGCCGCCGGGTCTTCCATTTGTTCGCAGACGGCGACGCGATGACCGAGCGCGATGAGGCGGTGCAGATAATCGTCCGAGCGCTCGACCGGCACGCCGCACATCGGAATGTCCTGGTCCGCATGCTTGCCGCGTTTGGTCAGCGCGATTCCGAGCGCGCGCGAGGCGGTCTCGGCATCCTCGAAGAACATCTCGTAGAAATCGCCCATGCGATAAAACAGCAGCAGACCGGGATTGGCCGCCTTGATTTCGAGATACTGCTCCATCATCGGCGTGACGCGCGGCGGCGGCTCCGCAGGCGCGGATATCGGCGATGAGGCGATGTCGGGGCGGATCGTCATGGCCGGCAAACTACAAAGTTTTGTTCTGCAAGCACAGGGCATCTGCTCTGCGCTTGTGGAGAGCCCTCCCGCCGCCTAAAACACCATCCAGAAAACGAATGGGTTTCAGGGAGAAAATCGATGCGCGACGTTTACATTTGCGATGCCGTAAGAACCCCGATCGGCCGGTTTGGCGGCGCGCTCGCCAAGGTTCGCGCCGACGATCTCGCCGCTGCGCCGATCCGCGCGCTGATGGCCAAGCATCCGACGCTCGACTGGACCGATCTCGACGAAGTCTATTTCGGCTGCGCCAACCAGGCCGGCGAGGACAACCGCAACGTCGCGCGCATGGCGGCTTTATTGGCCGGGCTGCCGGACAACGTGCCCGGCCAAACCCTGAACCGCTTGTGTGCGTCCGGCCTCGACGCTGTCGGCGCGGGCGCCCGCGCGATCCGCGCCGGCGAGATCGATTTCGCCATCGCCGGCGGCGTCGAATCCATGACCCGCGCGCCGTTCGTGATGGGCAAGGCCGCCGAAGCGTTCTCGCGCTCGGCCGACATCTTCGACACCACGATCGGCTGGCGCTTCGTCAATCCCGCCATGAAGGCGCTTTACGGTGTCGATGCGATGCCGGAAACCGGCGAAAACGTCGCCGAGGAATTCCAGATTTCGCGCGCCGATCAGGATGCGTTCGCGATCGTCTCGCAGCAGCGCGCCGGCAAGGCCATCGCGGATGGCTATTTCGCCGAAGAAATCGTGGCGGTCGCAGCACCGGGCGGCAAAGCCGGTCCGTTCATGGTCGAGAAAGACGAGCATCCCCGCCCGGAAACGACGCTGGAAGGCCTCGGCAAGCTGAAGCCGATCGTGCGCAAGGACGGCACCGTCACCGCAGGCAATGCGTCGGGCGTCAATGACGGCGCGGCGGCGATGATCCTTGCGTCGGAGGCCGCCGTGAAAAAGCACGGTCTCACGCCCCGCGCGAAAATCCTCGGCATGGCGTCGGCCGGCGTGCCGCCCCGCATCATGGGCATCGGCCCGGTGCCGGCGACGCGCAAGCTGATGGAGCGGCTCGGGCTTAAGATTTCGGATTTTGACCTGATCGAACTCAACGAAGCCTTCGCGTCGCAAGGCATCGCGGTGCTGCGTCAGCTTGGCGTCAAGGACAACGCCGATTTCGTGAACCCGCATGGCGGCGCGATCGCGCTCGGCCATCCGCTCGGCATGAGCGGCGCGCGGCTCGCGATGACGGCGGTGCACGGCATGGAAAAACGCGGCGGCCGTCTGGCGCTGGCGACGATGTGCGTCGGCGTCGGCCAAGGCGTCGCGATGGCGATCGAGAAGCTGAATTAAGGTTGCGACGCCCGTCATCCTGAGGTGTGAGTGATTCTTTTTCGCGAGCCTCGAAGGATGGCGGGTGCCGTCGCCCTTCGAGGCTCGGCGCAAGTGCGCCGCCGGACGACGAAGACGTGGCCGGTCTCACCTCAGGGTGACGGCGCGATGAACTCAGGTAATCGGAATATTGCACCATGACCCTCGTCTATCCGATCGAAACCAATCGCGCGGCGCATCCGAAGCATCTGTCGCCGGACTATAAAAGCTCGATCAAACGCGCGCCGCAAAAGCCGCTGGTGATCATTCGGCAGACGATGTCCGAGCTGACCGGCCCGGTGTATGGCCATGAAGCCGTGCGTGCCGGCGATCACGACCTTACCACGCAGCACGCCGCCGAGCCGCTCGGCGAACGCATCATCGTCCATGGTCGTGTGCTCGACGAAGACGGCCGCGGCGTGCCGAACGCATTGCTCGAGGTGTGGCAGGCCAATGCCTGCGGGCGTTACATCCACGTCCGCGATCAACACCCCGCGCCTCTCGATCCGAATTTCACCGGCGCGGGCCGCACGCAGACCGACGCGGAGGGCAACTACAAATTCATCACCATCAAGCCCGGCGCGTATCCGTGGGGCAACCACCACAACGCCTGGCGACCGGCGCACATTCATTTCTCGGTGTTCGGTCATGCGTTCATCTCGCGCCTCGTGACGCAGATGTACTTCCCCGGCGATCCGCTGTTCGCGTTCGATCCGATCTTCAACGCGGTGCCGGACGAAGCCGCGCGATATCGGATGGTATCGTCGTTCGATCTCGATGCGACGCAGCCAGAATGGGCGCTCGCCTATCGTTTCGACATCGTGCTGCGTGGACGTAACGCCACGCCGATGGAAACAAAATCATGAGCGGCCTCACGCCATCGCAGACCGTCGGTCCGTTCTTTGCCTATGGGCTTGTCTCGGACGGGGCCTATGATTGGCCCGACGCGTTCTCCCATAATCTCGTCACGGCGGATGCCTCCGGCGAACGCATCCGCATCGTCGGCAACGTATTCGATGGCAACGGGGCGGCAGTGCCAGACGCGATGCTCGAAATCTGGCAGGCGGATTCGCAGGGCCGGTTCAACGATCCGCGCGACTCGCGCACCGCAGCGAACGCGTCGTTCAAAGGCTTCGGCCGCACCGGAACGACGCCGGGCGGCGGTTATACTTTCGAGACGATCAAGCCAGGGCCGGTGCCGGGTCCGGACGGGGCACCTCAAGCGCCGCATGTGCTGATGGCGGTGTTCGCGCGCGGCATGCTGCTGCATCTGTTCACGCGGATTAATTTCGAGGGCGAAGCAGCGCCCGCCGATGATGCCGTGCTGGCGCAGGTGCCGGCGGAGCGTGTCGCGACGTTGATCGCGAAGCGCGAACCGGA
>JANMAN010000531.1:0-2124 GCA_031359885.1 Tardiphaga sp.
CTGCTCCAACATCCGCCGCTCTATACGTCCGGCACATCCGGCAAGGACGACGATCTGCGCGATCCGAGTTTTCCCGTGTTCAAAACCGGTCGCGGCGGCCAACTCACCTATCATGGCCCCGGCCAACGCATCGCGTATGCCATGCTCGACCTCAAGCAGCGCCGGCCCGATGTGCGTGCGTATGTCGCCGGGCTCGAGCAGTGGATTATCGGTGCGCTGGCGCCATTCGACGTCATCGGCGAGCGGCGCGAAGATCGCGTCGGCGTCTGGGTCAGACGTCCCGACAAAGGCAATGGCCATGAGGACAAGATCGCGGCGATCGGTGTGCGTTTGCGGCGCTGGGTGTCGCTGCATGGCATTGCCATCAACGTAGACCCCGACCTGTCGCATTTCGCCGGCATCGTACCATGTGGGGTCACGGATCAACGCTATGGCGTCACGAGCCTTCGCGATCTTGGCGTCGCAGCCACGATGGCTGACGTCGACACCGCGTTGAAGCGCTCGTTCAAGAATGTGTTCGGTTAGATCGTCGGCAACATCGCGAATGTCTCACGTCCGCGCAGAGCAAACTCATCTTCAGTGGCGTCGCGCGCGACGACGTCGATGACCCTCGCCATCGACGGACCGTTTCGACAAACCGCAATCATCGCATCAATCGTCGGAGCGTCGCCTGAAAAAACGGCCTCGACGCTGCCATCGCGGCGATTGCGGACCCAACCATGAAGACCGCGCCGCCGCGCTTCGTCCGCGGTCCAGACGCGATACCCGACGCCCTGCACGCGCCCGTGGATGACGACCTGGCGGATCAAGCGAACTCTAAAATCAGCGCATCGACGGCAAGCGTCGCACCAGCGGCGGCGTGGACTTTCTTGACCGTCCCGTCGCGTTCGGCGCGCAACACGTTCTGCATCTTCATCGCCTCGACCACGGCAAGCGTCTCGCCGGCCTTGACCTCCTGGCCCTCGGTTACGGCGATCGACACCACGAGGCCCGGCATCGGACACAGCAACTTCTTGCCAGTGTCGGCCGCGACATTGATCGGCATCAGCGCAGCCGCTGCCGCCTCGGCTTCAGTGTAGACGTTAACAACGACTTCGAAACCCTGATGCGCCAGACGCAGAGCGGCATTGATGGGTCGCACCTGCATCGCGACGCCGTAGCCGTCGATCGTGCCCTGCCAGACTGGCTGACCAGGACGCCACTCCGAGACGAGACGATGCGGCTTGCCGACGACGCCTTCCGTATTCACGAACGACACCGCGAAGCCTTCGGCATCGGCTGATATCTCAAGCGCGACCGGCTCGCGGTCGAGCCAGACGACGCGGCGCTGCGCGCGCGTCACCGGTCGGCCAACCAACTGGCCTGAAATCTGTCGCTTGCGCTCGCCTAAAACGGAGTCGATCGCGGACGCCACAGCCGCGATACGGCGGGCGTTATCGCCTTCCGGCGGCTTCGCGGCGAAACCCTTGGGAAACTCCTCGGCGATGAAGCCGGTCGAGAGGTTGCCCTCGCGCCAGCGCGGGTGATGCATCAGTGCCGACAGGAACGGAATGTTGTGACGGATGCCGTCGATATAGAACGCATCGAGCGCTTGACCCTGTGCTTCGATGGCGGCGGCGCGCGACGGGGCATGCGTCACGAGCTTCGCGATCATCGGGTCGTAATGGATTGAAATCTCTCCACCTTCTTGAACGCCCGTGTCGTTCCGAATTGTGACGGCATCGTGGCTGCTCTCGGCAGGCGGGCGATACTTCACCAAACGCCCGATCGACGGCAGAAAATTACGAAACGGGTCTTCCGCATAGACGCGGGACTCGACGGCCCACCCGGTCAGCGTCACGTCCTTCTGCGCCAGTGTCAGTTTCTCGCCGGCAGCGACGCGGATCATCTGCTCGACCAGATCGACGCCCGTCACCATCTCGGTCACAGGATGCTCGACCTGCAGCCGCGTGTTCATCTCGAGAAAATAGAAGCTCTTGTCCTGCGCCGCGACGAACTCGACGGTGCCGGCGGAATCGTAATTCACAGCCTTAGCCAATGCGACGGCCTGCTCGCCCATCTTGCGACGGGTAGTCTCATCCAGCAGCGGCGACGGCGCTTCCTCGATGACCTTTTGGTTGCGGC
>JANMAN010000537.1:0-4510 GCA_031359885.1 Tardiphaga sp.
CAAGGAGTCAGGCCCGGACGATCGCACGCTCGTTCGGCTTGAACACCGGATCGAAGGCGACAATTGCTCGGTCATGGTACGAGATGCTGTCCTCGTGAATGGACTGAAAGCATTTGCGGCAAAAGCGCTCGCTCGCTCCGACATCATCGGTACGCTGCAAGCACCGAAAATTTTTGCGATCTACGATGCGATCGTTGATCAGGATCCACGATTCGTATCGCTGATGACGGACGATGACTGACAGGTGGCAATGTGTAGCCATTCCTGCTCCACGCCGACCTGAGTTCACACGATACCGCGCTGCGCCCCATTTCGCATAACCGTAGCCACTCCATCCCATCTATCCCCTCCCCCTATTTGAAGCCGTCATCCATCCTCTGGTAAGACGCTGGCTGGAATCACGAGAGGATATGCCGGTGGCCGAGGACACGACACGACAGGGCAAGCAAGGACCGGTCGGACCACGCGGCGCGCTGGGCGAACCCGGCAAGCCCGGCCCGCAGGGCCATCCCGGACGTCCCGGCCCGGAAGGTCCGCGCGGCAAGGCCGGTCCTGTCGGAAAGCAGGGCCCCCAGGGCAAGCGCGGCGAACAAGGCGCGGCCGGCAAACCCGGTGCGCAGGGCAAAGCCGGCGAGCCGGGTCCGCGCGGCGAGGCCGGTCCGCCCGGCGCGATGCCGTCGCTCGACCAGGTGATGCCATGGCTGCATCTGGTGTTCGACGCGTGGGAGGACCACCGCGAGACCCGCGCGCGGGAAGCGCTCGAACGCGAGGCTCATGAGCGCGAGCAGCAGGCCTTGGCCGCGCTCGCCGCCAAGGTGCTCGCCGAGCAGGACGCGGCAAGCGAAGATGCCGAGACAGACGACGCCGAGCTTGACGACCACGACGACGGCAAGAAGAAAAAGCGCAAGCACCGCAAGGACAAAAAGTAACGGCCTAAATTATCGGCGTGCGAGGGCTCGCCAATTCGGGCCTAATTGCCGTGTCGAGATTCGCCGGCGCGTCGAGCGCCGGAGCGAGGTTGCGATGCGCGCATGGCCGCATGTCGTCCTGATCGTATCGGCGCTGTCGAGCAGCGCCGCGCTGGCGGTCGATCGCGGGCAGTTCTCCGACGTCCCTGACGACATCCGCAACTGGTTCAAGAGCGTCATCAGCCCGTCCGGCGTACCGTGCTGCGATATCTCCGATGGCCATCGAACGATTTACGAGGTTCGCGGCGGGCACTATTTCGTGCCGATCGACGGGCTGTGGTGGCAAGTGCCGGACCGCGCGATCGTTCGCGATCGTGGCAACCCGGTCGGCGAAGCCGTCGTCTGGTATGTTCGCTTGAACGGCAACGTCGTGATCAATTGCTTCGTGCCGGCCGACGCGGTTTAGCGTTTAAACCGATAGCCAATGCAGCAAACGCCAACCGCTTGTCGCGACGTCGCACAAAAAAGCCGGCCCGCTCGCGCGGGCCGGCTTGATGCATGCGCTCGCGCGCAAGTTTTTGAATGTGATCAGCGAGCCGGACGAAGCTGCAAGCTTGCGATGCCGCCCGACACGGCGAAGCCGGTCTGGCCCTGAACGCTGACCGGCTGCAACGCGACTGAATTCTGCGAACCGCCGACCAGCGCGTTGACGCCGGCACCGATACCGACCGTTGCGCTGCCACCGACGCCGAAATAATCACCGGCCAGATCGCCGTAAGCGAACCGGCGCGTCGGCGCGAATACGGTCCACGACAGCAGGGTCTGTTCGGTCACGCCGAGGTCGAGTCCGACGCGGCTGACATTGGCGACGTAACGCTCGGGGCGACGGCCAGGGGCACGATATTGGCACTGAAACGAATTGTTCGAGCCGATCACGAAGCCAACCGAACGACCAGCCTGACAGGTCAGGGTGCCGACCTGAATGCCGCCTTCGGGACCGGTCACTTCGACGCGCGCGCGCCGCGCCTGCGCCTCGGCACTGATCGTCAGTGCGGTAAGGGTGACGGCAAGGAAGCCGACCAGGGCTTTGGAACGATTCATCTGATTTTTCTCCGAAGTAATGACTGACAATCGCCGTTCATCGGCGATCGTCGCATGGCTTTTTTTGGCAACGCGGAAAAGCGCTGCTCGGGTTGCATGCGGCTGCGAGTGATACCGCCTTGTTTGGGGCTTATTTAAGATTTCCGCAAAATCGCTGGATGCGCGTGCAGGCCTCTTCAAGGTCCGAGGTCTTCGTGGCGTAGGAAATCCGGAACGCCGGACCGAGCCCGAAGGCCGAGCCCTGCACCACCGCCACGCCTTCGGTCTCGAGCAATTCCGTTACGAAGTCTTCGTCGTTGCCGAGCACCTTGCCCGACGGTGCGGTCTTGCCGATCGTGCCTGCGCAGGATGGATAGACGTAGAAGGCACCTTCCGGGCGCGGGCAATCGATGCCGTTGGCCTGGTTGAGCATCGCCACCACGAGATCGCGCCGCTCCTTGAACACGGCGTTGTTCGCGGGAATAAACGACTGCGGACCGTTAAGCGCTTCCACCGCGGCCCATTGCGAGATCGACGACGGGTTCGACGTCGATTGCGACTGGATCGTCGCCATCGCTTTGATGAGCGGCGCGGGGCCACCGGCATAGCCGATGCGCCAGCCGGTCATGCAATAGGCCTTGGAGACGCCGTTCACCGTCAAGGTCCGCTCGTAGAGCTTCGGCTCGACCTGGGCCGGAGTCGTGAAGACAAAATCGTCGTAGACGAGGTGTTCGTACATGTCGTCGGTCATCACCCATACATGCGGATGCTTCACCAGCACGTCGGTGAGCGCCTTCAACTCCGCGCGCGTATAAGCGGCGCCCGTCGGGTTGGACGGCGAACACAGAATGATCCACTTGGTCTTCGGCGTGATCGCCGCTTCCAGCGCTGCGGGCTGCAACTTGAAGCCGAACTCTGCGGTGCAAATAATCGGCACGCTTTCGCCGCCGGCGAGCGCGACCATCTCGGGATAGCTCACCCAATAAGGCGCGGGAATGATGACTTCGTCGCCCGGGTTCAGCGTCGCCATCAGCGCGTTGTAAAGCACCTGCTTGCCGCCGGTGCCGACGATGATCTGGTTCGGCGCGTAGGTCAGACCGTTCTCGCGCGCAAACTTCGCGATGATCGCGTCCTTCAGCTCGGGAATGCCGTCCACCGCAGTATATTTCGTCTTGCCGGCTTCGATCGCGTGAATCGCGGCGAGCTTGATGTTGGCGGGCGTGTCGAAATCCGGCTCACCGGCACCGAGGCCGATGACGTTGCGTCCCGCCGCCTTCAACGCACGCGCCTTGTCCGTGACCGCGATGGTTGCGGACGGCTTCACACGATCGAGCGCTGCGGACAGTAACGGCATGGTCATCTCCTTTGGGTCTCTTGGGTGAGGGCATGCGCGTTCGCTGCCGCACCTCGTTGTGAGATCCTGATCGTGGGATCGGCGCACCCTAAAGCGCGTCACGCTGCACCGCAAGACGATTGCCGATCAAGATCCCCGCCGACATCCCTTAACCGGGCCTTAAAAGCCAACCGCTACGGTCGCCTTTATGATCAAGGCCTGGACATCGCTCCGCGACGGCACCTGGTTGACGCTGTCCCGGATGCGGGCTTACAGCGCCATTTTGCTGGTGATCGGCGCATTTGCATTTGCCGGCTGGATCGCCGTGTCGGACGGGCTCGTCGATCGCAACGGCAAGCCGATCGGCACCGATTTTTCCAACGTCTATGCGGCGGGCACGCTGGTCTGGCAGGGCAAAACTGCCGACGCCTACGATCCGCAATTGCAGCACGACGCCGAAAAAGCCGTCTTCGATGGACGCGACGTGCCGTTTTTCGGCTGGCACTATCCGCCGTTCTTCTTTGCGATCGCGGCGATCGTCGCGAGCCTGCCTTACGCGTGGGGTTTGGCACTGCTGCTGGTGTCGAGTTTTGCCGCTTATCTCGCGGCCCTGCGCGCCATCGTGCCACGACCCGAAACATGGTTGATCGCCGCCGCATGTCCGGCTGTTCTCGTCAATGTCGGGCACGGCCAGAACGGGTTTTTCACAGCAGCCCTGCTCGGCGGCGCGCTTCATCTGATGCAACGCCGACCGTGGATCGCCGGAATCCTGATCGGGCTGTTGGCTTACAAGCCGCAATTCGGCGTTCTCATTCCGCTCGCTTTGCTCGCCGGCGGACGATGGGCGACCGTATGTGCTGCCGCAGTGACTGTCGTGGCTCTCGTCGTCCTCAGCGTGGCCACGCTCGGGACCGACATCTGGCATGCCTTCGCGGCCTCGACGACGTTCACCCAAACTGTCGTCCTCGAGCAAGGCGGCACCGGCTGGGAAAAGATCCAGTCGATCTTTTCGGCGATGCGGATGTGGGGCGCCGGCATCACGGCCGCTTACACTGCTCAGATGTTACTGGCGGCTGGTCTTGCGATAAGCCTCGGATGGCTATGGCGCAGCGAGACCGATTTCGACCTGAAAGCGGCGGGACTTGCGGTCGCAAGCCTGCTCGCGACGCCCTACGTCCACGATTACGAT
>JANMAN010000564.1:0-2586 GCA_031359885.1 Tardiphaga sp.
GGCCGCTTCCAGGCCGCCGGCATTCGGGAACGGCACGGGGGCCACCTGTGCCGGTTGCGCACGCCGCGCGGCACGACGCAACGCATCGCGCGCGCGCACTTGGTCGGGCGTCGGACGAGATGCGGCGGGACGCGGCCGCGCCACCGGAGCGTCGACCGTCACCGGCGGCAAATTGGATTGCTGGGCTTCGGCGCCACCGAACGATGCGACTGCGATCAAGCCTGCGACCGACGAAATCTTTCCGGCCGATCCGCCTGCATTGTCGTTGACGATTTTTGCCGTCGTGCTCGTTCGCAACGATCGTGGTGATTTTGCAATGCCCATAACGCGCCCCTGTTGTCATCGGGACGCCGCATCAAAATCGCGCCTCCGTCATGCAGCGGGTATCGACGGCACGCACGCGAGCGTCAATGCGATATGGCTAAAATACGACCGCAGAGAGTTTGAATCCCTCCAGATCATAATTGTTCTAATGCACGCGATTAAAACGATTCCAATGCGCGACGATGCAACGCGTTAGCTTTGCTCCGTGCTGGGCGGCTTCATCAAAGAAAATAGTTCGTCGACGGTCTGCTGCGCAGTCGCCCGCACGCGGCCGGTGTCGTCCATCCCCGCGATGTTGACTTGATTGACGACGGCCCTGATCTCGTCGCGAAACTCCGTGAGGAAGCGAAGCGGATCGTTGGAATTGTTGGCGACGCGCGCGATCAATCCGGTGATCAGAATTTGGCAAGCGATCATGCGGCCGTTCAGTTCGTCCATCGGTATCATCCTTCTGTCGATCGGTCGGCGAGCCTATCGCCGATGTCGGCGAGGATGACAACCGCGGCAACGAAAAACCCCGGCAGTTGTCCGCCGGGGTTTGCATCGTGACGAAATGGTCGGATCAGAAATTGCGCTGCGCGCGCACGTTCATCGAGACCGTGTCCTGGTCCTTGAACTGATAGACCGCCGTCGGCTTCGGCGCCGCCGCGGCAAGCGTGGCCGATCCCGTGAATGCCTGGTCGAGGCGGACATACATAACCTCGGCCGAGAACGTCAGGTTGCGAACCGGCGTCCAGCGCGTCGTCAGGCCGACCTGCGCGACGTTGAAGTCCGGATTGCAGCCGAAGTCCGCACTGACGGCGCGGCCGGTGCGATAGGCGGTGCAATACAGCCCGGTCGCGGTCGCGTTGTAGCGGACAGCCGAATAAGCGCCGAACAGGCTGGTCGACCAGCTTGGCGACCAATTGTGATTGAACGCGCCGCGGAAACCGAAGGCTTCCGTGAGCTGGATGCCGACGCCCGGCGCATAGATGCCGTCCGTCGTGGCACCGAAACCGACGCTTTGGTATGCGCCGTTGTTGGCACCGCCGAAGATCGCGAAGTTCGGCGAGGCCGAGGTGGACGCGATGACGTTCTTGGTGTCGCCGCGGGCATAAGTCGCGTCGAGCTTGATGTCGTCGCCTTTGCCCGTGGGCAGGTTCTTGATCTGCAACGCGGCCATGACCGAACCGCCCCACTTCGCATCCGGATTGCCCGACAGTTCCGACAGGTTGGTCGGCGTGCCGTTTGCGGCCAGCGTGTTGTAGGAGCCGTTCACTTCATGCAACGCGGCCGACACCTGGAAGAGGCCCCAGGCCTGATCGACGCGGATATTGCCGACGACGTCGGGCGCGCGGACGGCGCCGTAGACGTTGGGCGCGGTGCCCACGGCATTGAGCGGGGTCACGCCGCCGAGATTATAGACCGAGGTGCGATTGAACACGGTCGGATCGTCGAGACCGATAGTGCCCGACACGCCGTTGCCGAACTCGGCCTTGTACTGGATGTTGTTCACGCCATCGACGGTGTCGTGGCCGCCGAGCAGGAACGACGTGTTGTTGCCGGGCGAACCGTTCCACGGCGTCGCATAGGCCGACGATGATTTGCCGAAGGTGAAGCCGGCGAATTGAATGAAGACAAACGACACCGCCGTATAGCCGCCGCCCGGTGTATCGAGCAGGTTCGCATTGTTGCCGAGCGACGTGTTGAGCGAGTTCGGATTTTGGCTGCTGCCGAGCGTGGTGAACTGGAAGTACGCCTGGCTGAACGTCCGAACGACGCCGTATTCGGTCGCGGTGCGGGTATCGATCGTGAAGGCCGCACGCGAACGATCATTGAAATAGTTGGCGTAGCGATTGTGCTGGCCGTTGTCGCCATTCCAGTACGGATTGTGATGCGCGCCCGCGTTGAAATTCGCATCGACGCGCAGATAGCCGCCGAGCTTGACGCAGGTGTCCGTGCCCGGAATGTAATAGAAGCCTGCGCCGTAGAGCGAGCAGACCTTCACATATTCCACGGCCTTCGCCTTGAGCGGCAAATCCGCCGCCTGCGCTCCGCCGACGGCGAGGATCGCCGCTGCCGAGCCAAACAATACGCCCCTGATGTTGCTCATCTTGCCCTCTGTGTCGTCCAATGGTGAGACGTCACATGCCGATTTGATTAAACCGCATGTGCGTTCGCTGATGTTTGTTTCACGTCACGCGCAGCAGATGTGTCGGCTGGTGATTGCTCCGCGCCGTCGTAATCATGTTCGCGACGGCAGATTTTTTCGCCTGCCGCGCT
>JANMAN010000582.1:0-3565 GCA_031359885.1 Tardiphaga sp.
ACACCATCCGCACGCTGGCCATCGACGCCGTGCAGAAAGCCAATTCCGGCCATCCAGGTGCGCCGATGGCGCTGGCCCCGGTCGGCTACACGCTGTGGCAGGAGTTTTTACGCTACGACCCCGCCGAGCCGCTGTGGCCGAACCGTGATCGTTTCGTATTGTCCGCCGGCCATGCGTCGCTGTTGCTTTACACGCTGCTGCATCTCACCGGCGTGAAGCGGCTGAAGGACGGACAGGTCGCGAACGAGGCGGCGGTGTCGCTGAAAGACATCGAAAACTTCCGCCAGATCGACAGCGTGACGCCGGGCCATCCCGAATACGGCTTCACGACCGGGGTCGAGACGACGACCGGCCCGCTCGGTCAGGGTTGCGGCAACAGCGTCGGCATGGCGATCGCGTCCCGATGGCTCGGTGCGCGCTACAACAAGCCAGATCACACGCTGTTCGACTACGACGTCTATGTCATCGCGAGCGACGGCGACCTCATGGAAGGCGTCGCCAGCGAAGCGGCGTCCATCTCAGGCCATCTGGGCTTGAGCAATCTGTGCTGGATCTACGACAACAACACGATCACGATCGAAGGCCATACGGAGTTGGCTTTCAGCGAAGACGTCGCCGCGCGCTTCAAGGGCTATCGCTGGAACGTGGTGAAGGTGGCCGACGCCAACGACCGCGGCGCGCTTAGAAAGGCGCTCAAGACCTTCAAGCGCACCGACGACAAGCCGACGCTGATCATCGTCGACAGCATCATCGGCTACGGCGCGCCGGACAAACAAAACACGTCGGCCGCGCATAGCGATGCGCTCGGCGAGGACGAAGTTCGCAAGACCAAGACATTCTACGGTTGGCCGGAAGACTCCCAATTTCTCGTGCCGGACGGCGTGACGGACCATTTCGCGAATGGCATCGGCAAGCGCGGTGCGAAACTCCGCAAAGCCTGGGAGAAAACCTTCGCGAGCTACAAGGCGTCGCATGCCGACGCGGCGGACGACATCATCCGCAATCTCAAGCACGAATTGCCCGACGATTGGGACAAGGACATGCCGACGTTCGCGCCCGACGCGAAAGGCATCGCAACGCGCGAAGCATCCGGCAAGGTGCTCAACGCCATCGCCAAGAATGTACCGTGGCTGATCGGCGGCGCAGCGGACCTCGCGCCATCGACGAAAACCAAATTGACATTCGAATCCGCCGGCACGTTGGAGAAATCCACGCCGGGCGGCCGAAACATGCATTTCGGCGTGCGCGAACATGCGATGGGGTCGATCGTCAACGGCATGGGGCTCTGTCATCTGCGCGCCTACGGATCGACGTTCCTCATTTTCAGCGATTACATGAAGCCGCCGATCCGGCTGGCGGCGCTGATGGACCTGCCGGTGTTTCATGTCTTCACGCATGATTCGATCGGCGTCGGCGAAGACGGCCCGACGCATCAGCCCGTCGAACAGTTGCTCAGCCTGCGCGGCATCCCCGGCATGGTGGTGTTGCGGCCCGCCGACGCCAACGAGGTGGTCGAGGCCTATCGGGTGATGATGCTTTTGAAGAATCAGCCAGCCTGCCTGGTGCTGAGCCGACAGCCGCTGCCGATCGTCGATCGTACCATCTACGCCAAAGCCGATGGACTCGCGAAGGGGGCCTATATTCTGGCGGATGCCGACGACGGCAAGCCGCAGGTGATCCTGATCGGCACCGGCAGCGAAGTGGCGCTCTGCGTGCAGACCCACGCCCTGCTGAAGGACAAGGGCATCCGCGCGCGCGTGATCAGCATGCCCAGTTGGGAATTGTTCGAGAAGCAAGACAAGACCTATCGCGACAGCGTGCTGCCGCCGCACATCCGTGCCCGCGTCACCGTCGAGCAAGGCTCGGTGATCGGCTGGGACCGTTACGCCGGGCTGGACGGCGCGGTCATCGGCATGCACACTTTCGGTTCATCGGCCCCTCTCAAGGACCTACTGACGAAATTCGGTTTCACGCCTGAAAAGGTGTTCGAAGCTGCCATGAAACAGATCGAGCAGAACAAAGCACAATGAATCCCGTCAAAGCATTGCAACAGCATGACCAGGCCGTCTGGCTCGATTTCCTCGCCCGCGGCTTCATCTCCAACGGCGATCTGAAAAAACTGATCGAGACCGACGGCATCCGCGGCGTCACCTCGAACCCGTCGATCTTCGAAAAGGCGATCGGTGCCTCGGACGAATACGACGCGCCGATCGGGCAATTGCTCGACAAAAGCGACCGCGCCGTTTCGAAATTATTCGAAGACTTGGCGGTGACCGACATCCAGCATGCGGCGGACGTCCTGAAGCCCGTTTATGACGAGCTGGACGGCGCGGACGGTTTCGTATCGCTGGAAGTGTCGCCTTATCTTGCGCTCGATACAGAGGGCACGATCGCTGAGGCCGAAAATCTTTGGAAGGTCGTCGATCGCAAGAATCTGATGGTCAAGGTGCCGGCAACGCCGGAAGGCTTGCCGGCAATCGAGCATTTGATCGGCACAGGCGTCAGCATCAACGTCACACTGTTGTTCTCGCAGGCGGTTTATCGACAGGTCGCTGAAGCGTATCTGAAAGGTCTCGAGACCTACGTCGCGGCCGGCGGCAATCCGAGCCATGTCGCCAGCGTTGCGAGCTTCTTCATCAGCCGTATCGACAGCATGGTCGAAAAAGAACTGGACGCACAGATCGCATCGGCAACGGACGATGCGACGAAGACGAAACTCGCCGCACTCAAAGGCAAGGTCGCGATCGCCAACGCCAAGCTCGCCTATCAGGATTACAAAAAACTGTTCTCAGGCCCGCGCTGGGACAAGCTCGCTGCCAAGGGCGCGAAGCCGCAGCGTTTGCTCTGGGCGTCGACCGGCACCAAGAACAAGGACTATCGCGACACGCTCTATGTCGAGGAGCTGATCGGCAAGAACACGGTCAACACCGTGCCGCCGGCGACGCTCGATGCGTTTCGCGACCACGGCAAACCGCGCGACTCGCTCGAGGAGAGCATCGACGATGCGACGCGCGTGCTCGCTGACCTGAAAGCCGCAGGCATCTCGCTCGACCAGATCACGGAGGCGTTGGTAACGGACGGCGTCAAGCAATTCGCCGACTCGGCCGACAAACTCTATGGCGCGGTCGCGCACAAACGGCTCACCGTGCTCAAAGGCGGCGTGAACAAACAGACGCTCGCGCTTGGCGACGAGCTGGCTAAGAAAGTCAAAGACGGCTCCGAAATCTGGCGGGCCAAGGGCTTAATCCGCAAGCTTTGGCAGAAGGATGCCAGCGTTTGGACCGGCGGCGACGAAGCCAAATGGCTCGGCTGGCTCGATAGCATCGAAGCCGAGGTGAAGAAGCTCGGCGATTACACAGAATTTGCGAACTGGGTGAAAGCACAGGGTTTCACCGATGCGGTCGTGCTCGGCATGGGCGGATCGAGTCTCGGGCCGGAGGTGCTCGCGACGACATTCAAACAGACCGCAGGATTTCCGAAGCTGCATGTTTTAGATTCGACCGATCCCGCGCAGGTGCGCGCGATGGCCGAGCGCATCAATTTAAAAAAATCATTGTTGATTGTG
>JANMAN010000597.1:0-1607 GCA_031359885.1 Tardiphaga sp.
GGATAGAGAAACGACAAGCCGGTGCCGTAGCGGTGCAGCACCGCGATGAAGATCACGACCGTTGCGACCGCGATCAAACTCGCGATCATGATCTCCTCGAGCCGGTCGAGGATGCGTAGGAAGATGCTCAAAAGTCATTCCTCGGGCGGATGAACGAGACAGGCGTCATTCTAAGATGCGCCAAGTTGCAGTCGGCGATAGCTGTCGAGAAGTGGCGCAAGCCCGAAATCTTTACGCCCGGCAGGGTTTATGGACACCGGGCTCACGTGCCCACCGCGGATGCGGTGCTGACGCAACGCCTGCGCCAGACACGCGCCCCGGAATGACAAAACCTTAGTTTGTTTTGGCGTTGGCTTCTTTCTGGAACGCAGCGATCAGGTCCTTGCCGACCCGTGATGCCATGTCCGCGGTGACAGGCTCCAGCGCCTTCATCCATTCGGCACGTTCTTCCGCGGTCAGTTCGTAGAACGTCGACGTGCCGGCCTTTTTCATCGCGGCAATCGCGTCGTCGTTTTCCTGCTGCGACAGACCGTTGCCGTAGGTCGTCGCATCCGCCATCGCCTTCTCGACCTGCGGCTTCACGTCCGCGGGCAGTCCGTCCCAGAACTTCTTGTTCACGATCACGGCGTAGCCGATGTAACCGTGATTGGAGATCGTGATGTGCTTCTGCACCTCGTGCATCTTTTGGGTGTAGACGTTGGATGGGGTGTTCTCGTTGCCGTCGACGACGCCGGTCTGCATCGCTTGATAGACTTCCGAGAATGCCAACACCTGCGGGATCGCGCCGAGCGCACGCATCTCGGCTTCCAGCACCTTGGAGGACTGGATGCGCATTTTCAGACCACGGAAATCCGCGACCTTATGCATCGGCTTGTTTGCCGTCATGATCTTGAAGCCGTTGTCCCAATACGCGAGGCCTGTGATGCCCTTGGGCTCCAGCTTGGCGAGCAAGCCCTTGCCGATCGGCCCGGTCGTGATGCGCCCAAGCGCGGCTTTGTCCGGCAGGATGAACGGCAGATCGAACACCTCGAATTCACGCACGCCGAGCGGACCGAATTTCGCCAGCGACGGCGCCAGCATCTGCACCGCGCCGAGCTGCAAGGCTTCGACCTCTTCCTTGTCCTTGTAGAGCTGCGAGTTCGGATAGATTTCAACCTTGACCTTGCCGTCGGTATATTTCTGCGCGAGTTCCTGGAATTTCTGCGCGCCCTTGCCCTTTGGCGTATCCGGCGCGACGACGTGGCTGAACTTGATGACGATCGGCGACTGTGCCGCGGCCGGGCCGATCAACGCGAGGACGGCGACCGATGCCGCGAGGATGAGCTTGTGCATGTTTGCTCCCTGAATTGCGGGAGCGCTCTGCGCTCCCTTGTTGGTTCCGGGATCAATACAGGCAAGCTGCGCGTCACGCTATCGGCCTTTCGTGGAAAGCGTTGACGGCGGATTATAATGTAGTTACGATTTGAATATGAAGATCGTCTGGGACGAGCCGAAGCGGCTGGCGAATATCGATAAGCACGGAATGGATTTCGTCGACCTCGACGACGGGTTTTTCGAAGCAGCCGTTGTTATTCCAGCGAAGCGCGCGCGGCTAAGCGCAATCGGCC
>JANMAN010000637.1:0-2612 GCA_031359885.1 Tardiphaga sp.
CCACCATAGTAGCCGCTGGACGCGAAGGCGCCGAGCGCGAGGCCGGTTCCGAATCCGATGCCGGGGCCACGACGATAGCCGTAACCACCGCCACGATATCCGCCGCCGCCGAAGCGCTGGCCGCCATATCCGCCGCCGCCAAAACGCTGGCCACCGCCGCCGCCGATGCCGACTCCGGCACCACGACCGCCGCCGCCCATGTTCATGCCGCCGCCGCCCATGCCACCGCGACCACTGCCGCCCATGTTCATGCCGCCGCCGCCCATGCCACCACGGCCACCGCCGCCCATGCCCATTCCGCCGCCACCGCCACCGCCACCACCGCCACCGGCGCTGATGCCGCCTTTAGCGCCGCCGACGCTTTGAGCCATGCTCGGCGTCGCCGCCATCGCCAATGTCAGCAGCGCCGCTGCGGACAGGATTTTCAGATTTTTCATGTCACACTCCATATAGGGGATGCTTCACAACCTCCGCGTCAGCTTTCCGTTCCAGAAACATTCGGCCAGACGCTGTCCGCGACACTCCGTCCCATGCGGCTCCCAACTGGACAATCGGGCGAGCCAGTGGCATCACCGTATCACCTTCCGAAACCGGCATCCGTGATGAAGCAGTTCTTCCTGAAATTTTTTACGTGGTGGAGCGGCCAGACGTTCGGCACGCAGCTCTGGACGTGGCGATTCGGCGAACTCGTCGGAAGCGATGCGGCGGGCAATCTCTATTATCGGACCAAAAACGGCGCGATCAATCCGACGCTCGGTTTTCAGCGCCGATGGGTCGTCTACAACGGGTATGCCGACGCCTCGAAGGTCGGTCCCGATTGGTATGGCTGGCTGCACCACACCGTCGATGTGGCGCCGACCGAAGAAAGCTACACGCCACGCGAATGGCAAAATTCGCATCAACCGAACCTGACCGGGACGCCGGCGGCGTACCGTCCGTCGGGCTCGACGCTCGCCAGCGGCAAGCGGCCGAAAGCCACCGGCGATTATCAGCCGTGGACGCCGGGCTCCTGATCTCAACCGGTTAAAAGGTTTCCGGCTAATGCCAAAATCTGTCACGGTTGCCGCGTTAACGCATGATCTTGTTGGAAAAAGATCGTTCGTGGTTTTGGTTTGGGACGACGATCCCACCAAACAGGTTTCACTGCCGGTCGAGTTCGGTTGCAGCCTCGATCGCGTCCGCACGCACGCTGAAAATGCGATGCGTGAGCTGTCTGCTGAGACCGCTTCCATCTCGGTCAATCTCGCGAAATAGCTTTTCGTCTACCCGACGAACTACAGCGCCTTCAGCCAGGCTGTGACGTCCGCGACCAAGTCGTTGGCTTCGGGGATCACCTTGCTCATCGTGAAGAAGCCGTGGAATTGTCCTGGCCAGCTCTTGTGCGTCACCTTCACGCCGGCGGCATCGAGCTTCGCGGCATATTCGTCGCCTTCGTCGCGCAAAGGATCCGCGCCGGCCGTGACGACGATCGCTGGCGGCAAGTCCCGCAGATCGGCGGCCCGCAGCGGCGACCCGCGCCAGTCGGCGTAATCATTGTCCGACGCGACGTAGTGGTCACGAAACCAGCGCATGACAGCGTGCGTCAGGAGAACGCTCGTCTCGGCTTCGCTGTGCGACGGATGGCTCATCGCCAAATCCGTGACGGGATAGATCAGCATCTGGCCTGCGATTGCCGGTCCGTGGTCGCGCGCATGAATGGCAACGACGGCCGCCAGATTGCCACCCGCGCTGTCGCCGCCGACGACGATGCGCTGCGCATCGATGCCGAATTGCATCGCATTGGCTGCGATCCAATCCGTAGCGGCGATGGCGTCCTCGATCGCCGCAGGAAACTTGTGCTCGGGCGCGAGGCGATAATCGACTGCGACGACGACGCGGTCCGCCCCGGCCGCGAGCTGGCGACACACCGTGTCATGCGAGTCGAGATCGCCGATGACCCAGCCGCCGCCGTGGAAAAAAATGAGGCCCGGTGCGAGGGCGTCGTCGCCGGTGATGCCGTTCGGCGTATAGACGCGGATCGGGATCGGCCCGGCGGGGCCGGGGATCGTCAGCGGTTTCACCGACTGCAAAGCCGGCGGCTCGGGCTGCGTGATCGCGCGTCCCATCAGATAGGCGATGCGTGCATCGGGCGGCGATAACGTATCGAGCGCGGGGCGGCCGGCCTCGCGAAACAGTTGAACGATGTGGGCGGCGCTGGGATCGAGGGTGACGGGCATTGGTGAACAGGCCTTACTTGCGATGAAAATCGATCAGGCCGCCGTGCGGCCGCCATCGACGGTGTAATGCGAGCCCGTGACATAGCTCGCGTCGTCCGATGCAAGAAAGGCGACGATCGGTGCGACTTCGTCCGGGCGACCGAGGCGTCTGGCCGGCAACCGCTCGGTGATCTTTTCGGCAGGCACGGGGCCGGCTCCTGGATTGCGCCCGTCGAAGATCGCGCTGAGCATCCGGCTTTCGATGAGGCCAGGGCAGACGCAGTTGACGCGCACTTTCGTGCCCGCGCATTCGATCGCCGCACTTTTGGTCAGACCGATGACGGCGTGTTTGCTGGCTGTGTAGGCCGCGACCTCGGCCGCGCCGGTCAGACCCGCGATCGACGCGGTGTTGATGAT
>JANMAN010000648.1:0-1824 GCA_031359885.1 Tardiphaga sp.
AACTGACACGTCCATGCGAGCGTTTCGCTGCCGCCGACATAGCGCACCGTCGAGAACAGGCTTTGCATCTTGCCGAAGATCTCGCCGCCGACCGACAGAAAACGTTGCGACGTCATCGGCAGCCAGTGCGCAAAGGCGAGCCACGGCTCCGCCCCGAAGGCGAGCCACGTCGCGCCCGCCATTGCGAGCGCCGTAAGCGTTGCGGCGGCGATCACGGTCCATTGCCCGGCCATCATCAAGGCCAGCGGAAACAGGATGCCGAATTGCGGCTTGTAGCTGAGAAGTCCGATGCAAATGCCCGCCAGGACCGGGCGGGTCGGTAGGGCCAGCAACCCCGCTGCGATCAGCGACGCCGTCAGGAATCCGTTGTGCCCGACGAACAGGTTCGGCAGCACAGCGGGACAGGCACACGCCACCAGCCAACCGATCGGCCGTCCGACCAGCGCACGCACCGCGATCAGATACAGCGCGAAGCTGATCGCGCACCAGCCGACCAACGCGGTCGCATATGGAAACTGCGCGAGAACCGCTGCGATCAACAAAAACGGCGGCGGATAATGCCAGCCATAAATGCCGTCGAAATTCTGTCCGAGAACCGCGACTTGAATCTGCTTATGGACGTCCCAGACGTAAGCCTGCGCGGCGTCGCCCGACAGCACCATTTTTCCGGCCGCCCAGATGCCGACGAAATCGACGGGAATGCCGAGACCCTTGGCGTCGAAGATCCACTGATGCGACAGGCAGGCCGCGAGAAAAATCGCGGCATTGACGACGGCCAACACGAAACAGCCGTGCATCAGCGACGGCGGAATCAGGGCCTGCGGAGTCGCCGCCGCGTGTGGATGCGGCGCGAACGCGAATGACGAACCGGCCATAAAAATCTCGGCGCGCATCATGCGCGGACCGAGAATGGCGCGGTGACGGTTGCCAGAGGCTTAAGACGACCGTTTCAGACGAGGCGTGCGGCAAGCGCCGGAGCCAAACCGACGCTGTCGACGTGCGGCTTCGTCGCGTCGACAAACCCGTTACGCGCGGCAGCGATGACGGCGCGCGTCCCGGCTTCGACCGAACAGATCACCGGCACCGACACGTTGGGCTGGATGCGCGCGGCGAGCCCGGCCAACGCCGCGCCGCCGAGGATGACGACGTCCGCGCCGTCGTCGCGCGCGCAGGTCTCGCAGGCGGCGGCCAGATCGGCCAGCGCGGCGTCGGGATTTTCCGCGATCTGTCCGCCGGTCGGCGCGATCGTGCGCACGCTCGCTGATTGGGGCGCGAGGCCGATCATCGCGACGAATTCCTCGAGCATCGGCTTCCATAGCGCACCGCCGGTGACGATGGAGAAGCGTCGGCGGTCCGCGCAGGCGGCGCGGCACGCGGCCTCGGCCATGCCGACGACCGGCACCGGCGACATTTCGCGCAGCGCCAGCAATCCCGGATCGCCGAAGCAGGCGAGATAGACCGCGTCGCAGCCGCCGACATGCTCGGCCATCGCATCGAGTGCGGCGTGGCCGGCGATCGCCGCCGCCGCGCGGCTTGCGATATAGCGCGCGCCGAACCGGCCGGTGACGGCGACGAACTCGACGTCATCGCCCGTGATCCGCCGCGCATGGCCGGCGACGATGTCGGTGACGGAAGACGTGGTGTTCGGGTTGATCAGCAGGATGCGCATGGCCACTCTCCGTCATTCCGGGGCGCGGTCGGGCCGTTGCCGAACGCGAACCCGGAATCTGGTCATGTTCAACTTGATGAGATTCCGGGTTCGCGCGCGCAAAAAATGCGCTCGCGCCCCGGAATGACACCTGGTTACCCAAAGCCAAAACAAAC
>JANMAN010000649.1:0-1951 GCA_031359885.1 Tardiphaga sp.
CCGCCACATGATCGGCTCCTCGTGGGCGTACTCGATCTTGGCGATCTGGGTCAGCGGCACCGCGACGCCGCCCCGCGAGGTGATGGTGAGATCGCCGACCCGGCCGAGGTCGAGCCGCTCGGCCGGCACCGCGCGGGCGACGACGCCGACCTTCTCGATGCCGTCGCGGATCGTGGTGACCGGCGCGCCCGAGATCAGCATGGCGAGCGCCTGCGAGACGTCCTGCGGGGTCAGGCCGAGCGCGCGGGCGCGGTCCTGGTCGACCACCAGCTTCAGGTAAGGCGACTGTTCGTTCCAGTCGAGCTGGGGCTCCACGACGTTCTTATTCTGCCGCATGACGTCGCGCACCTTGTAGGCGATGTCACGCACGGCATTGGCGTCGGGACCGATGACGCGGAACTGAACGGGAAAGCCGACCGGCGGGCCAAAATTAAAGCGATCGACGCGCACCCGGGCTTCGGTCAGCGCGCCATCATCGACCGCCTTCTCCAGCCGCGCCTTGATCCGCTCGCGCGCCTCGACGTCTTTGGAGACGATGACGATTTCGGCGAAGGCCTCGTTCGGCAACTGCGGGCTCAAGCCCAGCCAGAACCGCGGCGAACCCTGGCCGACATAGGCGGTGTAGGTCGCGATGTCCTTGTCGTCCTTCAACAGGGTTTCGGCCTTTTTCACGGTGTTTTCCGTGACGTTGAAGGCGGTGCCTTCAGGCAGGCGCAACTGCAGGAACAGTTCGGGACGCTCCGACAGCGGGACGAACTGCTGCTGGACATGGCCGAAGCCGACGATCGAAAGTGCGAACACGGCAACCGTCGCCACCACCACCTTGATGCGGTGATCGACGCACCACTGCACCATGCTGCGCAGGATGCGATAGATCCGCGTCTCATAGACCGCGTGCGGATCGTGGTTGTGATGGACGGTGATGTTCGGCAGCAGCTTGACGCCGATATAGGGCGTGAAGATCACGGCGACGAACCAGGACGCCACCAGCGCGATCGCCACGATCCAGAAGATGCCGCCGGCATATTCGCCGACCGCGGAATTGGCAAAGCCGATGGGGAGGAAGCCAGCGGCCGTGACCAGCGTCCCCGTGAGCATCGGAAACGCAGTTGATTCCCAGGCAAAGGACGCCGCGCGCACGCGGTCCCAGCCCTGCTCCATCTTCACCACCATCATCTCAACCGCGATGATGGCGTCGTCGACGAGCAGCCCGAGCGCGATGATCAGCGCGCCCAATGTGATACGATGCAGGTCGATCGACATCGCGTTCATGACGATGAAGACGATCGCCAGCACCAGCGGTACCGACATCGCCACCACGATTCCGGTACGCCAGCCGAGTGCCACGAACGAGACGAACAGCACGATCGCCAGCGCTTCGATGAAGGAGTGCACGAATTCGCCGACCGCGCGCTCGACCACCTTCGGCTGATCGGCGATCTGCTCGACATTGATGCCCTGCGGCACCGCTTTCATGAAATCGTTGGTCGCCTTCTCGACTTCCTTGCCGAGTTCGAGAATGTTGGCGCCCTTGGCGGTGACCACGCCGATGCCGAGCGCGGGCTTGCCTTCCTGGCGTGCGATGAAGGTCGGCGGATCGACGAAGCCGTGCGTGATGGTGGCGATATCGCCCAACCTGAATACGCGGCCGTTGCTCTCGACCGGCGTCTCGGCCACCGCCTTGGCGCCGTCGAGCGCGCCGGTGACACGCAGCGGCACGCGCTGCGAGGAGGTTTCCACCGTGCCGGCCGGCGTGACGTTGTTCTGCTTGGCCAGCGAATCGAACAGCGCCTGCGGCGTGACGCCGATGGTCGCCAGCTTGGCGTGCGAGAATTCGACGAAGATGCGTTCGTCCTGGGCGCCGTAGAGATTGACCTTGGTGACTCCAGGCACTTTCAACAGCCGCTGGCGCATGCCTTCGGCGGCCTTCTTCAACTGCGCGTAATCGGCG
>JANMAN010000664.1:0-2472 GCA_031359885.1 Tardiphaga sp.
GCGATATGGCGGGCAACATTGGTGTCGGGATCGACGTCCAGCGTTTGCGCTTCTTGCACCGCGTGCGATTGCGGATCGCGATGCGTCAGCACGAAGCGCGCCATGCGATAGGCGAGTGTCGCCTTGCCGATGCCCTGTGGACCGCCGAGTAGCCAGGCATGCGGTATGCGACCGCTGCGGAAAGCGTCGAGCAGCGCGCGCTCGGCCTCGCGGTGCCCGAACAGCTCAGGCGTTTCGCGCGGATGCCGCACGGCGATCTGCGGTTCGACGTGGCGCGCGCTCATGCGGAGGTCCGTTCCTGAAGTCCGACCGTGACGCGGCTTGTCAGCGCGGACCAAATTGCTGCCGCGACGCTGTCTGCGTCATGATCCGCATCGATGAGCACGCAACGCTCCGGCTCGACGGCCGCGATGGCCCCGTAGGCGTCGCGCAAACCTTGATGAAACGCGACGCTCTCAGCCTCGAAGCGGTCGGGCCTATCGTTGCCGCGCCGAGCCGTGGCACGGCGCAGTCCGACGTCGACGGGGACATCGAGAATGAACGTCACGTCCGGCTTCAGTCCGCCGATGGTCACGCGCTGCAAGGAGTCCATCAGCGCGCGATCCACTTGGCCGAGCTGACCCTGATAGACGCGCGTCGAGTCGTAAAACCGGTCGCACAGCACCCACTGCCCGCGCGCCAGAGCCGGCGCGATCACGCTGCGGACATGGTCGTCGCGCGCAGCGGCAAACAATAACGTTTCCGCCTCAGCGCCGAGCATTTTGCCGACGCCCGACAAAATCAAATGCCGCAGGATTTCCGCACCGGGCGAGCCGCCGGGTTCGCGTGTCACTACGACATCAAGACCGCCTTGCTTGAGGCGCTCCGCCAGCCGTTTGATCTGGGTGGATTTGCCGGAGCCCTCGCCGCCCTCGAAGGTGACGAAGACGCCGCGCGATTGCCCCTGTGCTGTCATGATCAAAGCTTGGCCGCGCCGGCGCGGAACATGCCGATCACGAGTTCGCTCGCACCGTCGATCGCGCGGCGCACCGTCGAGCCGGTGCCGACCACCTCGGCCGCCACGACCGGCATATCGACCGCGATCGTATTGCCGCGCCAGACGCGGACCGATCCGATCGGCTGGCCGCTCGCGATCGGCGCACGCACCGGACCATCATAGACCAGCCGCGCGATCAGCTTGTCCGTGCCGTTCTTCTGAACCATGACCTTCACCGGCGAGACGCTCGCGACCTGTACCGATCCGCTGTCGCCGCCGAAGACCTTCGCCGCGCCGACAGCCTGTTGTGCGGCGAACACGGTCCGGATCTCGAAATTGCGGAAGCCCCACTCCAGCAGTTTTTTGGCCTCGGACGCGCGGTCGTCCGGGTCGTCCATCCCGTTGACGACGACGATCAGCCGGAGCCCGTCGCGCATCGCCGATCCGACCATCCCGTAACCGCCCTCCTTCGTGAAGCCGGTCTTCAGACCGTCCGCGCCGTCGAGCACGCCGAGCAGCGGATTGCGGTTGGGTTGGCGAATTTTATTCCAGGTGAAGTCGCGTTCGTTGAAGGTCTTGTAGTTGTCCGGATAGGTGCGGATGATATGCCGCGCCAGCCGGCCGAGTTCGCGAACGGTCATCTTGTTGTTCGGGTCTGGCAGACCGCTGGAATTGGCGAAGGTCGATTTCGTCAACCCGAGTTGGCGCGCGCGCTTCGTCATCCGCTCCGCGAATGCCGCCTCGCTGCCGGCCAGCCCTTCGGCGAGGATCATGCAGGAATCATTGCCGCTCTGGATGATCGCCCCGCGCAGCAAGTCTTCGACCGGAACGCTGCTTTTCAGCGCCGCGAACATCGTCGATGCGCCGGCGGGCGCGCCGCCCTTGCGCCACGCGTTCTCGCTGACGCGGTATTGGTCGGTCGGCTTGATCTCCTCGCGCTTCAGCGCATCGAACACCACTTCGACCGTCATCAGTTTGAGCATGCTCGATGGCGCGCGGAGTTCGTCGGCGTTCTTCTCGAACAGCACGCTGCCGCTTTCGGCCTCGATCAGGATCGCCGTCGGCGCATCGGTGTCGTAACCGCCATCGTCTTTTTTGGCACCTTGCACGCTGTTGTTGGCGGCGTTTGCAAGACCCGCCCATGCAAGACAAGCCGCGAGAACCGCGGCAAACAACAGGCCGCTCAAGCGTCGGGTTTTGAGAATGTAATCGCGTAACATCAACGACTTTCGACGATTATATCATGCAATGCTTCAGCGATTGCGGCGATAGCGATAGAACCTTACCGTATCGGGAGGACGGCCTCCACAGAAACTCGATGAACGGGCGGACTATCCATGCAGACGACACGAACGATCAGCGCCAACGGCATCGATATGTTCCTGCGCGAACAGGGGTGCGGACCGTTGGTGCTGTTGTGTCATGGTTGGCCCGAATTGTCGTATTCGTGGCGGCACCAAATTCCGGCGCTGGCCGATGCCGGATACCGTGTCGTC
>JANMAN010000698.1:0-4675 GCA_031359885.1 Tardiphaga sp.
TCGGCGACGGCGGCCTGCGGCGGTGCGATGGTGACGAACTTGCCACCGGTATATTGCAGCAGCACCGGGTCGGCGTCGTTGTTCTGGCCCATCGCGTCGAACTTGACGTCCTTCCACGGCATGATGGTGTCCGCGCCCGGGATGTTGGTCGCTACCAGCGCCTCGCGGATTTTTTCACCGTCGGTGGATTTGGCGCGGTTGATCGCCTCGGCCATCACGATCACGGCCATGAATTCGCGCGACGTGAGATCGTTGAAATCCTTGCCCGACTTCGCCTTGTACATGTCGTTGACGACACCGACCATCGGTCGCTTCTGGGCCAGATCGAGCGAGAACGAACCGCGCGAGATGACGCCTTCGAGTTTGTCGCCGACGGCGTCGTAGGTCGCCTTTTCCGAGAAGCCGGCGTTCTGCGCCATGATGTTCTTCGGCTTGTAACCCAATTCGGCCATCGTCTTGACGAGCAGGATCGAGTCCGTCGTGTAGCTCGACGGCATCAGCACGTCGGCATCGGCCGCCTTGAGCTGCTGGACTTCGGCGGTGAGCGACGGCGAGTTGGCGCGGTACTTGATGTCGGCCACGATCTTGTAGCCGCGATCTTTTGCCAGAGCGATCTGCGCGTTCGCCGAGTCCGTGCCGAAGATCGTGTCTTCATGGAACAGCGCCAGCGTTTCGATCTTCTTGCCCTTTTTCTTGAGAGCATCGAAGAAATCGAACATCGCGGTCGAGAACATTTCGTCATGCGCGGCGGCGCGGAAATAGAATTTCAGGCCGCGACGATGCAAGCTCGGCGACGAGTTGTCGGCGGACAGGAACGGAATTGAATAGCGCTCGCAGATCTGGCTGGCGGTGACGGCCACAGCACTCTGATAGGTGCCGATGATCGCGCACACCTTCTCCTGCGTGATCAGGCGCTCGGCTTCGGCGCGGCCCTTCTGCGGATCGCCCTGATGATCGGCGAACACGAGCCGGATTTTCGCACCGCCGAGACCTGGCAGTCCCGTGCCCTTTGCGAGCGGCAGCGCGAGATCGTACGAGTTGTTGATGATATCGGCGGCGGTGCCGAGCGCGTGCTGCGCATCGACGCCGATCTGCGCGCTCGACCCGGACAGCGGAAACAGCATGCCGATCACTACTTCGGTCGGCGTCTGCGCCTGTGCCTTGATGATCGACGGAAGAAGGGCAGCGGAGGCCGCGCCTCCGAGCACAACGTTGCGGCGTGATACTGTCATGGTGTCGTCCTTTGGGTTGGGCGGCATGTTGAAAGAAAGAAGGCTACGGTAAAGCCTCAAAGAACGGCAAGCTGCTTATTCTTGAGGTCAGTCACAAGCATCATTCCTGGCGCGTGTGTTATGGCGAAAGGCACCTTCGCAGCGGCGATGACGGATTGCGGCGTGACGCCGCATGCCCAGAACACCGGGATCTCGCCGGGCGCGATCGAAACCGGATCGCCGTAATCGGGTTTGGCGAGATCGACGATGCCGATCGACTCGGGCAGACCCAGATGCACCGGCGCGCCGTGCACGGACGGAAAGCGCGACGTGATCTGCACAGCACGGATCGCATCCTTCGGTGTCATCGGCCGCATCGACACCACCATCGGTCCTGCAAAAGGTGCCGACGGCGCGCAAGCGATATTGGTGCGATACATCGGGACGCGCACGTTCTCTTCGATGTGACGGATCGAGATGTCGTCGGCGAGCAGAGCTTCCTCGAAGGAAAACGAGCAGCCGAGCACGAAGGCGACGAGATCGTCGCGCCACACATCCATGATGTCGGTCGGCTCGCTGATCGCGACGCCGTCGTTCCAGACGCGATAGCGCGGAATGTCGGTGCGAATATCGAGGTCGAGGCCTAGCGCCGGAATGGTCGGATTGCCGACATCCGACATGCCGATGATCGGACACGGCTTGGGGTTGAGCTGACAGAAGCGATGAAACGCAGCGGCGAGTTTCTCGGGCAGGATCGCGAGGTTGCCTTGAACGAAACCCGGCGCGAAGCCGGCGGTCGAGCCGACATGCCCGTTCCGACAGGCGAGACGCGCCGACACGCTCGGCGACAGCATCTCTGGAACGGCGACACGGTCAATCTGGGCCAAACTGGTCATTTATTGTGCTCGCCTATTTTCTCGACAATCAATCAATCGCAGGACTAGAATAATGTCTAATCGTTGTTTTTGATCGTTTCCGATAAATTTTGCTAATCTTGGTGGGTGCACGATGACCGACTTCAAGGCGCTCGAGACCTTCCTCTGGGTGGTGACTCTCGGCAGCTTTCGCGGCGCGGCGCAGAAGCTGAACACCACGCAGCCGGCGATTTCACAACGCATCGCGCAACTCGAACGCGAGTTCGGGATCAAGCTATTGCAGCGCGAGCGCCCGATGGCGACGCCGACGCCGAGCGGCCGTCAATTGATGGTCTACGCAGAAAAACTGATCGGGCTGCGTGCCGACATGATGTCGGCGATCGGCGATCGCTCGGCGATGCGCGGCGTGATGCGGCTCGGCGTGTCGGAAACCATCGTTCACACGTGGCTGCCGCGGCTGATCGAACGCGTCAACGCCGCCTACCCCAATCTGTCGCTCGAAATCGAAGTCGATATCACGCCGAATTTGCGGACGCGGCTGTTGGCGCAAGAGATCGAACTGGCATTTCTCGTCGGCCCGCTCGCGGTATCGACGGTGCGCAATCGCGTGCTGTGCGATTATCAGGTCGGGTTGTTGGCAAGTCCGTCGTTGAAACTCGGGCGCAAGACGCTGCACATCGAAGACCTCGCGAAACATCCGATCATCACGTTCCCGCGCAAGACGCAGCCCTACGAGAACGTCCGCGCGTTGTTCAACCGCCATGATCTGCCGCCAATCCGGCTGCACGCGTCGGCGTCATTGGCGACCGTGATTCACATGGCTGTCGAAGGCCTCGGCATCGCCGTCATTCCGACAGGGATCGTCGAAAACGAATTGCGTGACGGGCGGTTGCACAAGCTTCTCACCGACCTGAAAATTCCGCCGCTGACCTTTTCCGCAAGCTGGCTCGATTCGCCGGACACGGTCGCGATCGAACGCGTCGCGGAGCTTGCAAGCGAGATCGCCGCTCAAAGCTCTTAGCTCGCAATATTGACGCGTCGCGCTTCGCCCGGCATCGTCGCTTCGAACGAGGACACCTTCATGCCGACCAGCACATCCAATCTCCAAATCGATTCCGCGCGACTCTGGGACTCGATCCATGAAACCGCAAAATTCGGCGCGACCAAAAAAGGCGGCGTGCGACGCCTGACGCTCGGCGCGGAAGACAAGATGGTGCGCGACTGGTTTCGCAAAGCCTGCGAAGCGGCCGGCTGCGAGGTGCATGTCGATACGCTGGGCTCGATGTTCGCGCTGCGCAAAGGCCGCGACATGACGAAACCGCCGATCGGGCTCGGCTCGCATCTCGATACGCAACCGACCGGCGGCAAGTTCGACGGCATCCTCGGAACGCTGGCGGCGCTCGAAGTGGTGCGTGCGCTGAACGATGCCGGGATCGAGACCGATGCGCCGATCTGCATCGTCAACTGGACCAACGAGGAAGGCTCGCGGTTTGCGCCGGCCATGATGGCCTCCGCCGCCTATGTCGGCGATTTCACCGTGGATGATATTCTATCGCGCAAGGATGCCGATGGCATCGCGGTCGGCGACGCACTCGACGAGATCGGCTATCGCGGCGAAGCCGCCGTCGGCACGCAGACGTTCTCCGCCTTCGTCGAGTTGCATATCGAGCAAGGACCGTTGCTCGAAGCCGAGAACAAGACGATCGGCATCGTCGATTCCGGTCAGGGCGTGCTGTGGTATGACGGCAAGATCACCGGCTTCGAGAGCCATGCCGGCACCACGCCGATGGCCTTGCGCCGCGACGCGCTAGCCACATTGTCGGAGATCGTGCTCGCGGTGGAGCGCAACGCGCGCGACTTGCCGCGCGCGGTCGCCACCGTCGGCGAGGCGGTGATCGCATCGCCGTCGCGTAACGTCATTCCGGGCGAGATCGCTTTCACGATCGATATGCGCAGCGCCGATGCGGACACGATGACCGCGCTCGACGCGAAGCTGCGCGAGGCCGTTACGGAGATCGCCGCGCGCCGCAAGGGCGTAGACATCGCGCTCGATCTCGTGTGGCACAAGCCGCCGACGCATTTCAATTCGGAGATCATCGCGGCGGTCGAGACCGCGACTAAAACGCTCGGCTATTCGCATCGCCGCATCACCTCCGGCGCCGGTCACGACGCCTGCAATCTCAACACCAAAATGCCGGCGGCGATGATCTTCGTGCCGTGTAAGGACGGCATCAGCCACAACGAATTGGAAGACGCGACGCAGGCCGACTGCACCGCCGGCGCCAACGTATTGCTGCACACCGTGCTGTCGTTGGCGGGAGTCGCCAAATGACCGAGGCCGTCTTCGTCGATGCCGGCGATTCGCTGGCCGACATCTGCGAGAAGCAAGCGCGTGCGGGCGATCCGCAGGTCACGCTGCATCGCGACCCAGACATCGCGCCGGACAAAATCCCCGGCCTGCTCGGCGACGCCGCGATCGTTATCATCGATCACACCTATTTGCCGACCGATATCGCCAAGCAGTGCAAAGGCCTGAAGCACGTCGTGTTCATGGGCACCGGCGCGCGCAGCTACATGAACATCGAGGAA
>JANMAN010000704.1:0-3724 GCA_031359885.1 Tardiphaga sp.
CCGATATCGTCCATCATCAGGAACATCGCCGGCACGAAGAGCAGCGACAGGATGGTCGAGAATACAAGGCCGCCGATCACCGCCAGCGCCATCGGCGAGCGAAACTCGCCACCCGCGCCGAATGCCAGCGCGCTCGGCGCCATGCCGGCGGCCATGGCGATCGTGGTCATCACGATCGGTCGCGCGCGCTTCATGCCGGCATCGACGATCGCCTCGTCGCGTTTCATGCCCGCGTGAATCGACTCGATTGCGAAGTCGACCAGCATGATGGCGTTCTTGGTGACGATGCCCATCAGCATGATGATGCCGATCCACACTGGAATGGTCAGCTGCATGTTGCCGGTCAAGACCAATGCGAGGATCGCGCCGCCGATCGATAGTGGCAGCGAGAACAAAATGGTAATCGGTTGCAGGAAGGTGCCGAACAGCAGCACCAACACGGCATAGACCATCATCAGACCGGCGGAGATCGCCGTCGCGAAGCCCTCGGACAATTCGTTGAGGCTTTCCGCGTCGCCGGACTGACTGACCTTCACATTCTTCGGCAGGCTTTTCATGACCGGCAGGTCGTAGATCAGCTTCATGGCGTCGCCGAGCGCGGCGGTGCCGACGAGATCTGCCGCAACAGTCGCCTGCCGCTCGCGGTCGTAGCGGTTGATGCTGGTCGGGCCCTGATCGAGCTTGATATCGGCGACCACCGACAGCGGCACGCCGCCGCGTCCGCCACCGATCGGCACGCGCAGTTGTTCAAGCGTCTTGATGTCGCCGCGCGCGCCGTCTTCGAGTTGCACGCGGATCGGCACCAATCGGTCGCCGGCATCGAATTTGGCCAATGCAGGCCCGACGTCGCCGATGGTTGCGACGCGGATGGTTTCCGACAAGCCTTCGGTCGACACGCCGAGCCGTGCCGCCAAATCGGCGCGCGGCTGGATGCGCAGTTCAGGCCGGTCTAGCGAGGTTTCCGGGATCACGTTCGCGATCAGCGGGATGCGCTTCATCTGGCTCGCGAGTTCGTTGGCAACGTTGCCGACGATCGCCGAATCCGCGCCGGTCACGACCAGCGAGATCGCGCGTAATCCGTTCTCGTCGAGGAACCAGTAGCGCACGTCGGGCACGTTATTGAGTTCGCTGGAGATCGACAGCTCCAGCTCGCGCTGCGTGATTTTGCGGTCGCCCTTCGGCGTGTAATTGATGATCAGGGCGGCGCGCCGAACTTCTTGCAATCCCGGCGGCACGCGGCCGCCATCGACGAAGACGCTCTTGACCTCGGGTCTCTTGCGAAGCCGCGTGACGATATCTTCGGTCACCTTCTCGGTGTAGGCGAGCTGCGAACCGGGCGGCAATTCCATCGCCAGCAGCGAGCGCGCGGAGTCCTGTGCCGGCAAAAAGCCCTGCGGCAACAGTCGAATGCTTGCGATCGACGCAGCGAAGATGCCGAGCCCGATCAGCACCGTGATCATGTAGTGCTTCACCGACCATGTGACGATCGTGTTGTAGGTCCGCAGCACGCGGCCCGGCGGCGGATCGTCGTGCGGATGGTCTTTGAGGAAATACGCCGCAAGCACAGGCGTGACGAAGCGCGCGGCGAGCAGCGAGAAGAACACCTGCACCGACACGGTGATGCCGAACTGCTTGAAGAACTGACCGGCGATGCCGGACATAAAACTCGCCGGCGCGAAGATCGCGATGATCGTCAGGCTGATCGCGATGACCGCGAGGCCGATTTCGTCGGCAGCTTCGAGCGCGGCCTTGTAAGGCGATTTGCCCATGCGGATGTGGCGGACGATGTTCTCGATTTCGACGATGGCGTCGTCGACGAGAATGCCGGTCGAGAGCGTGATCGCCAGGAAGCTGACGAGGTTCAGCGAGAAGCCGAGCAGATCCATCACCCAGAACGCCGGGAAAATCGACAGCGGCAACGAGATCGCGACGATGACGGTGGCGCGCAAATCGCGCAGGAACAGCAGCACGATGAACACGGCCAGCGCCGCGCCTTCGAACAAGGTCGAGATCGCGGCTTCGTAATTGCCCTTGGTGAACTCGACCGAGGTGTCGATCATCTTCAGATCGACGTCGGGGTAAGCGGCCTTGAGCCCGTCGATGCGTTTTTGGACGGCTTCGGCGACGACGACGTCGCTGGCTCCCTTTGAGCGCTTGATGCCGAGCGCCACGACGGGTTCGCCGTTGAAGCGCGCGAACGTCCTGCGGTCGGCGATCGTATCGGTGACGGTGCCGAGATCGTCGAGTCGCAACTCGCCGCCTTGCGACAACGCGATCATCGTACCGGCGAGGTCGTTCAGCGTCTTCGCGCCGGCGAGCGTGCGGATCGCCTGGTCGTTCTTGCCGATTTCGGCGCGGCCGCCGGCGAGATCGACATTGGTGCCGCGCAACCGGCGCGACACATCGAGCGCTGTCAGCCCGGCCGCTTGCAGCTTGTCCGGATCGAGCGCCACGAGGATCTCGCGCTCGACACCGCCGATGCGCTCGACCTGGGCAACGTTGCGCACGCCTTGCAGCGCGCGCTTGACCACGTCGTCGACGAACCACGACAGTTGCTCGGGCGTCTTGCCCGGCGAGATCGCCGCGTAGGTGACGATCGGTAGTCCGATCACGTCGACACGCTGGATCAGCGGTTCGTTGACATTCTGCGGCAGGTTTGCGCGCACGCGCGTCACCGCGTCCTTGACGTCGTTCAGTGCTCGGTCGGTGTTGGTCTCGAGCGCGAACTGGATCGTCGTGACCGACAGGCCGTCGGTGATCGACGACGTAATATGGCGCGCGCCCTCGACGCCGGAGACGCCGTCCTCGATGGTCTTGGTGACTTGCGCTTCCAACTCGGCCGGTGCCGCGCCGAATTGCGACACCGCGACCGAGACAACGGGTATGTCCGCGCTCGGCAGTCGCGTGATCGCGAGCTTCGTGAAGCTCATCCAACCCAGCACGAGCAGGATGATGGAGAAGACAATCGACGGCAGCGGGTTGCGGATCGACCATGCCGAAATATTCAGTGCCATCAGCGTATCCGCGTTTTGTCGTCGTCAGCCATGATGGTTTTCACTTTGTCGCCGTCATGCAGCGAGGTGCCGGCATCGGAGACGACAAGCTCGCCTTCTTTCAGGCCGTCGATAATCTCCGTCGCGTTGTCGGAAGTCAGCCCGGTGCGGACGCGGCGAGTCTCGATCGTGTTGCCGTTGACGACCTGCACGGTCTGATGATCGAGCGCCGAGCGCGGGACTGCGACGCCGCAACTGCGTCGCGCGTCGATGCTGGCGCGAGCGAACATGCCGACCTTGAGGTTCGGCACATTGGGCAGCGCGATGCGGACATTGCCGAGTTGCGTGGTTCGGTTGATCTCGGGTGCGATCAGGCGAACGCGGCCGGAGATGTCCGGCTCGTTGTCGCGGCTGACGCGTGCCGTCGCGCCGGGATTGAGCTTGAGCATGTGCAGGCCCGGCACCTCGGCGTCGAGTTCGATCTCGTTATTTACGGCGATGCGAAACATCGGCTCGGATTGCGGCGAGGCAGGCGCGCCGGCGATGGTGCGAACCTGAAGAACCAAACCGGCTGCGGGCGCGCGCAGCGAAACACTCGGACGCGTCGCGCTGCTGCCGGGCGCGGAGGGCGGTTGCAATCGCGCCAACTCCTGATTGTCGATGACGATGTCGCCTTCGCGCACCATCACGTCGGTCACCTTCGAGCCTTCGCCGTCGACGTTCACCACCGC
>JANMAN010000718.1:0-5129 GCA_031359885.1 Tardiphaga sp.
CCGCCAAAGTTCAACGACTCGCCTCGGATTACCGGCTCCCCGCCTCCGCGAGGATGACGGCATCCGCCGCAGCGGCCGAGAGAGAAGAGCACTCGCTTCAATTCCGACGACATTTGATGTAAATCACACCCAACGGATCAACGCGGCGCAGACGTCTGCCGTGCCACACCGACCGCTGCCGCCGCCCGGAGAGTTTCAATGTCGCTTGAGTCCGATGTGATCGTCGATCGCCGCCGCATTCGCCGCAAGCTGACCTTCTGGCGCGTGCTGGCCGCGGCCGTGGCGATCATCGCCGTGGTGTCGGTCGCGCTGATTGCGTCCCCGGTAGGCCGCGGCGCCCTGACGACCTCCAGCTCGATCGCCCGAATTAACATCGACGGCCTGATCCGCAGCGACAAGGACCGCGTCGAGGCGCTGGAGCGGCTTGAAAAATCGTCTGCGGCCGCCGTCGTGGTTCACATCAATTCGCCGGGCGGCACCACCGCCGGCTCCGAACAGCTTTACGATGCGCTGATGCGGCTGAAGGCGAAAAAGCCGATGGTCGTCGTCGTCGAGGGCCTTGCTGCGTCGGGCGGCTACATTGCCGCGCTGGCCTCCGATCACATCGTCGCGCAGCAAAGCTCGCTCGTCGGCTCGATCGGCGTGCTGTTTCAAATTCCTAACGTGTCCGAATTGCTGAAGACCATCGGCGTCAAAGTCGAAGAGGTAAAATCGTCGCCGCTTAAGGCCGCACCGAACGGCTACGAGCCGACCAGCCCCGAAGCACGCGCCGCGCTCGACGCGCTCGTGAAAGATTCTTACGCCTGGTTCAAGGAACTAGTGCAGAGCCGTCGCGGCATGGATGCGACGCTGCTCGACAAGGTCTCGGACGGTCGCGTCTTCACCGGACGGCAGGCGATCGATCTTAAGCTCATCGATCAGCTTGGCGACGAGACCACTGCGGTCGCGTGGCTCGTCTCCGAAAAGAAAGTCAAAAGCGGCCTGCCCGTGCAGGACTTCAAGCTGACGCCGAAATTCGGCGATCTCACCTTCCTGCGCACGGCGGCGTCATTCACGCTGGATGCCGTCGGGCTTGGTGTCATCGCGCGTAAGGTCGAACAGGCCGGGCTGTTGCAAGCGGCCGAGCAATTGAACCTCGACGGCATGCTCGCATTGTGGCGTCCGTCAGCGTCGAACTGATCGACGCGGACCATTCACCGTCTGATTGTGTCGGACGAATCCGCCTTTTGAAAATTTGTCACGCATTTTCGCGAACGTCGTTCATCATTTATCGGCTTGACAGTGCAAGTCATTTTCACGGAAATGGCGTTTCATTCTGCGGGTCTGAGCGCCAATGATAAAATCCGAACTCGTGCAGCGCATCGCCGAACACAACCCGCATTTGTATCAGCGGGACGTCGAGAACATCGTCAACGCAATCCTCGATGAAATCGTCGCGGCTCTCGCGCGCGGCGATCGCGTCGAATTGCGTGGCTTCGGCGCGTTCTCCGTGAAGCATCGCCCGGCCTGCGCAGGACGCAATCCCCGCACTGGCGCGCATGTGCCGGTCGATCAAAAAAGCGTGCCGTTCTTCAAAACCGGCAAGGAAATGCGCGAGCGGTTGAATCGCGATGGAACCTCTGCCGACGCCAGCGCGTAAGCCCACAACGCGCGCAGGAGGCGAGATGCGAAAAATTTTGACCGCCCTGATCGTCGTGCCGCTTGGCCTCGTCTTCATCGTTTTCGCGGTCGCCAACCGCCATGTCGCCACCGTCTCGTTCGATCCGTTCAATACCGTCGATCCGTCGCTCGGCGTGTCGTTGCCGTTGTTCGTCGTCATCATCGGCTCGGCTATTTTCGGTGTGATCGCCGGCAGTGTCGCAACGTGGTTCGGGCAAGGTCATTGGCGACGCGCCTCGCGCCGTCATGAAGCGGAGTCGGCCCGCGCCCAGCGCATGGTCGACGATCTTCGTGCTCGTCAAGCTGCGTCTGCTCCGGCGTCCTCGCAGCGGCTTCCGGCGGTGCTGCAACCGGTCGGCAGCGCCATGGCGAGCGAGCGAGACAAGCCGCGCCTGACGTTGTAGAACGATCGCGCCAGACCGTATCGCTTCGGTCCGCGCCATCAATGTCTGCACACCTGCCGAGCTTCGTTTCGCCCGATGCCCTTAGCTGTCAAAATCTGCGGCCTGTCCACCCCGGCGACGCTCGACGCGGCGTTGGCGGCTGGCGCTGACATGGTTGGGTTCGTGTTCTTCCCGGCATCGCCTCGCCATGTCGATCTCGCCACCGCGCGCGAACTCGGCCGCATGGCGAAGGGCCGCGCGCAAAAGGTCGCACTCTCGGTCGATGCCGACGACGCGATGCTGAGCAATATCGTCGAAACGCTGCGGCCTGACATGCTGCAACTGCATGGCCACGAAAGCGTAGCCCGCATCCGTGACATCAAACGCACGTTCGGGCTCCCGGTGATGAAAGCGCTCGCGGTTGAAACCGCCGCCGACCTTGCCCAATTGCCCGGCTATGCAGCGGTGGCCGATCAGATCCTATTTGACGCCAAGCCGCCGAAGGATGCGACGCGCCCCGGCGGCCTCGGCGCGGTTTTCGATTGGACTTTGCTGTCAAATCTTGATTTGAAAATCCCCTATCTGGTGTCGGGCGGGCTGCATGCCGGCAACATCGCCGAAGCTGTGCGCATCACCCGCGCCGGCGGTGTCGATGTGTCGTCCGGCGTCGAATCCGCGCCTGGGATCAAGGACGCCGGAATGATCCATGCCTTCATTCGCGCCGCACGCGCCAGCGACAAAGTGATGACCTGATGAACCCGCAATTGCCCAACTCGTTTCGCACCGGCCCCGACGATCGCGGCCATTTCGGCATCTTCGGCGGACGTTTCGTCGCGGAAACGCTGATGCCGCTGATCCTCGATCTGGAGAAGGCGTATAACGACGCCAAAGCCGATCCGGCGTTTCAGCGCGAGATGAACGGCTACCTGAAGGATTTCGTCGGCCGTCCGTCGCCGCTGTATTACGCGGAGCGCCTTACCGAACATCTCGGTGGCGCGAAAATTTACTTCAAACGTGAGGAGCTGAACCACACCGGCTCGCACAAGGTGAACAACGTGCTCGGCCAGATCATGGTCGCGCGCCGCATGGGCAAAAAGCGGATCATCGCCGAAACCGGCGCGGGTCAGCACGGCGTCGCCACCGCGACGCTCTGCGCGCGCTTCGGCCTCGAATGCATCGTCTTCATGGGCGCGGTCGATGTCGAACGACAGCAGCCGAACGTCATCCGCATGCAGATGCTCGGCGCGAAGGTCGTCGCCGTGCAATCGGGTCAGCGCACGCTGAAAGACGCGATGAACGATGCGATGCGCGACTGGGTCACGAACGTCGCCGATACGTTTTACTGCATCGGCACGGTCGCAGGCCCGCATCCCTACCCGGCGATGGTGCGCGATTTCCAATCGATCATCGGCGACGAAACCAAAGTCCAGATGCAGGAGGCCGAAGGCCGCTTGCCGGATTCGTTGGTCGCCTGCATCGGCGGTGGCTCGAATGCGATCGGGCTGTTTCATCCCTTCCTGGACGATCCTTCGGTCGAGATTTTCGGTGTCGAAGCGGCCGGCCACGGCCTCACGCAGTTGCATGCCGCGTCGATCGCGGGCGGCCGCGCCGGGGTACTGCACGGCAACCGCACTTATCTGCTGATGGATGCCGACGGCCAGATCCAGGACGCGCATTCGATTTCGGCGGGGCTGGATTATCCCGGCATCGGACCGGAGCATGCGTGGCTGCACGAGACCAAGCGGGTGCAATATCTCAGCGCCACCGACGAGGAAGCGCTGGCGGCGTTTCAATTGCTGTCGAAACTCGAAGGCATCATCCCGGCGCTGGAGCCGGCGCATGCGATCGCGAAGGTGTTGGAGCTGGCTCCGGCGCGACCGAAGGATCATCTGATGGTGGTCAACCTGTCGGGCCGCGGCGACAAGGACATCCCGCAGGTCGCGGAGATTTTGAAGAAGGCCGCGGTGCTATGACGACCCGCATCGATGCCCGCTTCGCGGCGCTGAAAACCGAAGGCCGCGCGGCCTTCGTGACCTTTCTGATGGCCGGCGATCCGGACCTGACAACGTCGCTCGACATCATAAAGGCGCTGCCGAACGCCGGCGCCGATATCATCGAGATCGGCATGCCGTTCACCGATCCGATGGCCGATGGCCCGGCGATCCAGGCCGCAGGCCTGCGCGCGTTGAAGGCCGGCACCACGTTGACCAAGACGCTCGATCTGGTCCGGGGCTTTCGCAAAGGCGACAACGCCACGCCGATCGTTCTGATGGGCTACTACAATCCGATCTACATTTACGGCGTCGATCGGTTTTTGGTCGATGCCAAGGAGGCCGGCGTCGATGGCCTGATCATCGTCGATCTGCCCCCGGAAGAAGACAGCGAGCTCTGCATTCCGGCGATGAAAGCCGGACTGAACTTCATCCGCCTGGCGACGCCGACGACCGACGACAAGCGTCTCCCCGCCGTGCTCGAAAACACGTCGGGCTTCGTCTATTACGTCTCGATCACCGGCATCACCGGCTCGGGCAGCGCGAAATCGTCCGACGTCGGCGACGCCGTGGCGCGGATCAAGCGTCATACCAAGTTGCCGGTGTGCGTCGGCTTCGGCATCCGCACGCCGGACGCGGCGCGCGACATCGCCCAGCATGCCAGCGGCGCGGTGGTCGGCTCGGCGCTGGTCGATGCGTTGAAGGCCTCGTTGGATGCGGATGGCAACGCCACATCGACAACCGTGAGCGCCGTCGCCGATTTGGTGGCAGAGCTGGCGCAAGGCGTTCGCGGCGCGAAACAGGCCGCGGAATAAAATTCTTTGCGTCATTCCGGGGCTCGCACGGCGCTTGCCGGGCGAGAACCCGGAATCTGGTCGAGATGAACATGATAAGATTCCGGGTTCGCATGCGGCAAGAGCCGCCTGCGCCCCGGAATGACAGCGAAACTCTACCCGCGCGCCTTGTCTTTTTTCTTTTTGCCGAACGACGGCTTGCCGGCGAAGGGGGCTGCGCCATCGCGCTTGGCCTTGGCGACATAAGGCGGCTTCTCGGCACGCGGCTTGTTGTCGAATTTCGGTTTGTTGTCGAAGCGCGG
>JANMAN010000738.1:0-2856 GCA_031359885.1 Tardiphaga sp.
CAAGGACGGCATCATCCTCGAAGACTCGAAATCGCGCGCTGTCGTCGAGCGCAAAAAGCTCAGCTTCGCGGGCGCGGCCTTCGTTGCGATCACGATCACGGACAAGGGCGAACTGGCGGACGATCCGCAGGTCGAGCTGGTCGGAATTCCCGAAAAGAACAAGGCCGGCGAGCCGATCGACGATATCGTGTTCGATATCGTCGTGACGACGGTGGAAAATCTGCCGAAGGCGCGGCGTCGCGACGCCGATGCGATGGCGGAATCGGTGCGGCGTGCGGTGCGTGCCGTCATCAACGAGCAATGGGGCAAGAAGACCATCGCCTCGGTGTTGGTGTCGATGATTTAACAACGGCTGATCAAACGTCCCATCAACATCAGCCGTCATGTTTCGTCATTGCGAGCCAGCATCGCGTCGGCTATCAGCCGGCGCGACGCTGAGCAAAGCAATCCAGTCTTTGTTGCGGCTGGAAAAGACTGGATTGCTTCGTCGATTTCGCTTCTCGAAGACGAGAAACGAAATCTTCTCGCAATGACGGCGAAGTGGTCAGATTTGTTGGTCGCTTCTCGCTTTAGCGCTCAGGAGAACGTCAATGCTCGGTCGGCTCAATCACGTTGCCATCGCCGTTGCGGATGCGCAGAAGGCGGCGAAAATTTACGGCACCGCGTTCGGTGCGGAGATTTCGGCTGCCGTGCCGTTGCCCGAGCACGGCGTCATCACGGTGTTCGCGACGCTGCCGAACACCAAGATCGAATTTATCCAGCCGCTCGGCGAGAACTCGCCGATCCAGAAATTTGTCGCAAAGAACCCGGATGGCGGCATCCACCACATCTGCTACGAGGTGCCGGACATCATCGCCGCGCGCGACCAGTTGATCGCCGAGGGCGCGCGCGTGCTCGGCGACGGCACGCCGAAGATCGGCGCGCATGGCAAGCCGGTTTTGTTTCTGCACCCGAAGGATTTCTCCGGCGCGCTCGTCGAGATCGAAGAAAGCTAGGACCCTATGGCCTATACAATCTCGTCCGTGCTCGCGATCTACTTCGTGCTGTGGTGGGTCGTGCTGTTTTTAACGCTGCCGTTCGGCGTGCGGAGCCAGCATGAAGACGGCGCGCTCGCGAACGGCACCGATCCCGGCGCACCGGTGCTGTCGCGCATGCGCGCGAAGCTGGTGTGGACCACGCTGATTTCGGCGGTGATTTTCGCAGCGGGTTTCAGCGCGTTTCGCGCGGGCTATCTCAATGTCGAGCGGCTGTCGAAGCTGATGGGCATGCCGGTTTAAAGCGGACCATCGGAGCACGGTCGCGCAGCAAAGCAGAGCTGTCATTGCCGGGCTTGACCCGGCAATCCATCATTCTTGAAATTTGAAAGAGATGGATGGCCGGATCGTCGTGCGCGACGGCCGACGACGAAGATGTCGTCGGACGCGCACTCGTCCGGCCATGACGAGGTGCCGATACGCAAAAAAAAGAGCAGGGCTTGCGCCCTGCTCGAACATCGTGCCGACCCTTAATTACCCCACGCAAATAAGATTTGTTCTTGATTTCGATGGGGTGACGCTGCTTGTGCGCGTCAGGGTTCCTCCCGAGACTTGGATATACGAGCCTTCGATTCCAAACCTAGAATTGAAGACTTGGCCAACTCAGACGCCCTTACGGTTTGCCTGTGCACGAGGTGGTAATCGACTTTTTCTATCTTGTCATCTGTTTTGGCAATGCCTGACTAAAATTACAGCACTGCAAGCAATGTTTGTTTTCAGGGCAGCCGATTGTAATCATTGGTAGTCGCGAAATACGACGCAACCACCATGACGGGCTCAACGAAATCGATGCACATTTAGCGAGCAATTGTCGCAAGCAGCGGCTTTCTCGACTTGGGTTCGGCTGCGTGGTAATTCGCGGATCAGGAAAGGTGGCTGCATCATGCGCCGTCGGCTGGGGCGATTGCTTCCGATCATCATGCTTGCGTTGCTGGTGCAGCTCGTTGCACCGGTCGGGGCATGCTGGGCCGCTGCGATCGCGGTGTCGGACCCTCTGCATTCGGCGGCGATCTGTTCGGCCGTCGACGATGCCAATCCTGTCGATCCCGGCAATGTGCATCACAAGCGCGACGGTTGTTGTTCGGCCTGCGTCAATCACACCGGCGCGCCGCTCGCTGATCCCGTCGCGATGATCTCCGCACCCGAACGCCACGCCTATCGTGTGGCGTGGCGAGCTTACGAGCCTGACGCGATGGCCACGCGTGCGGCCTCGCATGCGCAGGCGCGCGCGCCTCCCTTCACGTCCTGACGACACGACGATTTCCATGATCGCGACGGCTGATGCCGTTGCGATCCATCGTTTCGCGCGCGCCGGCTCGCCAGCATCAGGACTTCATCATGATTTCGTTTCATTCGTTGCCGCGCAGGCCCGCGCGCGCGTTTCTGCTTCTATCGGTCGCTGTGACGGCGTTGCCGACTGGCGTCGCAGCGCAAGGCGCATCGCAATTGCCGGCCGTCACGATCGATTCGCCGCGCATGCGCAATGTCGCCGCGCCGCGACAACCACGCAACGCCGCGCGTGCGACGCGCAATCCGCGCGCCGTGACCGCCGCGCAGCCCACGCCGGCAGGGGGAACGGGCGCATCGCAGGCGTCGCTGACCGTGTTGAGCACGCAGGCCGCGTTGCGCGAGATCCAGCAGACGCCGGGCGGCGTCGCGATCGTACCGGCGGAGGCGTACAAAAACTCAACCGTCGCCAACACGATCAAAGACGTTCTGGATTACGTGCCGGGCGTGTTCGCACAACCGAAATGGGGCGACGATACGCGATTGTCGATTCGCGGCTCGGGCCTGTCGCGCAATTTCCATCTGCGCGGCGTCC
>JANMAN010000739.1:0-6522 GCA_031359885.1 Tardiphaga sp.
TCACGTCGTCATGACCGAACAGAACCGCGTTGGATTTGACGCTGAGGCGGTTGCCGCTGTCGGCCATGGTGTTGACGCCGACGCGGACCGCATTGTCGAGCGCGAGGCTTCGAATATCCCGCCATACCGTGCCGTCGAACACGACCATGACGTTGTCCGCGATCGACCAGACGCACCAGCCGGCTTTCGGCGCGAGAAATGCCCAGGCTCCGTCCTGCCAGGTCGCGATCGACTTGGCGCGACCGGCCCATGCGCCGGTCGGCGACGCCGCCACGATATGACGCTGCCCCTCGGCCGGGCTGGCGGGCGGCGCGGTGCGCGTCACGTCTGTTACGGAGACCTGGATCGCGGCGTCGACCGCAGTGGCCGCCGCTTCGATCGGGGCGAGGCCGTAATGATCGTCGAGCGGATGAAAGAATGTGAGATGCAAAATCGGCGGCACAGTCGAGGCAAGTTGATCGAAGCGCACGCTGCGGCCGCCGACGCTGTAGTCGTAAGCCTCGGCCCAGCCGTCCGCGCCGGGCACGACTTTCATGCGGTCCGGTCGCAGCGCGTACAGTTCGCGCACGCCGTCGTCGAGCGCGACGGCTTCGACATAGGCGTTTCCCGCGAGCAATAGGTGCGCGTACAGCATCTCGAACAACGCCGCGCCGTCCTGGCGCGGATTCGGTCGCGTCATCAATTGCGCGAGCGGATGCGCCTCACGCTCCTGCGCCCCGTCGAACACCAGAAAGCTGCACGACGCGGCGTTCTCCGCGATCAGCCGCACGCAGCGATGCACGATGGCGTTGCTGAGATAGCCCTCGCGCGCGAGCCCGGCATAATCGCGCGGAGTCCACCGCGCTTGCCCGGCATTGTGCAACGTCATGAGCTTCGCCGTGCGCGAGGTTTTCACCTCGGGCGCGAACATGTGTCGGAGGCGATCGAACATGGATGATCCTTGAAGTTGATCGGCGCGAAAAGTGCTGCGTTGTTTGGTGAGATGATGCGGGCATCCCTCTCCCCTTGTGGGAGAGGGTGGCGCGGCCGAAGGCCGTGTCGGGTGAGGGGTCAAGTTGAAACGTGAGGCCGAACCCCTCACCCGCCCTCGCTTTGCGAGGGCACCCTCTCCCACAAGGGGAGAGGGATCCCCGCAGCAAGTCAGTGCGTCAAACTCACAACCCCCGCACGCGAGGGCCGCCGCGGGTGCCTTGCAGCAGCGCCGACACGGCCCAGACCATCGCGTCGAGCCGGTCCGGCGAGCGGCCGGACGACAAGCCGCCGCTGCCAAAATCGCACATCTCGTCTTCCAGCGCCGCGAACACGCCGGCATGTTTCACCCGGCCCTGCTCGTACAACGTCGCCACCGGTTCGGCGCGCAGAAACTTTCCTCGCGACGCCCGCACCGACGTCACCGGCACGCTGGCATCGACTTCGTTCAACACCGCGCGCACCATTTCGCCGCCCTGGTTGACCTCGGCGACCAACGCGTCGGCCTCGACACGCCGCCATAACGCGATCGCCTTCGTGGCCCATGCCGCAGGCGTCGCTCCCGATAGGCTGTCGTCGGCGAGCACGTAGAATATCCCGTCGTCGGCTACGCCCGCCGCGACGATGCCGCAGGCGTCGGCCGTCCTGCCCGACGACACCGGCGGATCGACAGCGACGACGACTCGCCGCAACGGCGGTGCCGCGTCGACGCGGCAAGCTTCGTTCCCGGCGCGCGACCACCGCGCTTCGGGCCGGTCCTCGACGATGTCTCCGTCCAGTTCTTGTCGCCCGAGCCGCGTGCCGGCATAGCGCGCCATCACGCTCTGCAAAAACGTCGGCGCGAGATTGAACGCGTTCGCGCGCGTCGGTGCATGCGTGACGACGTTTGCGGGATCGGCCATCAGACGTTTCAGCAAGGCCGTCGGCCGCGGTGTCGTGGTCATCATCTGTCGTGGCTGCGAGCCCTGCCGCAGACCGAACTGCAACATATCGAAGGCCGCGTCCGCATAGCGCCACTTCGCGATTTCGTCGGACCAGGCGCAGCCGAATTGCGGGCCGCGCAGGCTTTCGGGATCGTCGGCGGAAAACGCGTAAGCGACGGCCCCGTTGGGCCATTGCAATCGTTTGCGCGACGAAATCCAGCGCGGCCGTTCCGAGCGCTCATGCACGGCGAGCAGGCCCGACACACCTTCGATCATCACCTCACGCACGTCGTGTTCGGTTTCGCCGATCAGCGCAATACGTCCGACAGGCTCGTTCGCGAACGGCGGCAAGCCGAGCGCTTGCGCGCGAATCCATTCCGCGCCGGCGCGCGTCTTGCCGGCCCCGCGCCCGCCGATCAACAGCCATGTCAGCCACGGCTGGCCGTTCGGCGCGAGCAGCGGCGGGCGTTGATGATCGTGTGCGAAGATGTCCCAACAGGAATTGAGATACCGCAGTTCAGCTGGCGTCAGGTTCGCCATCAGCAATTGGCGATCGGTCGGCGTGTAATCGTTCCAGGCGTCGCGCCAGCGTCTCCCGGAGGTCGTCGAGATCGCGGGGCATGGCGTCGTCGTCGGCATCATCAGCGACACTCTGCAAATTCTTGGCGCGCAACTGCGTGACGACGGCGAGCGTCCGCGCCAGCGACGCCAGCGTGCGCGCGCGGCGTTCGGCCTCAGTTCGTTGGCTCGGCTTCAGCCGATGCCCCCCGACGATCAATTCGATCTGATTGAGTTCGCGTTCGATCGCCCACGACACGCGCTCGATCAGCTCGGCACCACTCGCGGGCGGGGGAAGATCGAGGCGCTCCGTGGCACTCAGCCGCTCCGGCCGGGGATCGCGCGTGTCGTAGTAAACCTTGTCGCTTGGTTTGCGTTTGATGACCGACGTCTTCGCGGGGACCTCCGATTGAACGGCTGCTATCTTCGCAACCGTCTTTTTGCCGGCCGTCTTTTTCGGAGCGGGCGTTTTCTTGACGGGCCGCTTTTTCGCAACGGGCTTGTCGATGCCCATGTCGGTCGCCAAAACTTTCGTACGTTTTGTTGCCTTCGGTCCGACACGATCGCTTGCCTGACGTGGCAGACGTGAAGCGACCATGGATAAGGCCTCGAGTGGAGATGACTGCGAGTTGTTCAAAAGAAAACGGCGGCCGCTTGAAGCGCACCGCCGTTATCGTCTCGAAGGCTATTTGTCGGTCAGGTTTTGAAGAACACGACCCAGATCACGCCCATCACGACGATGGCGAGGCCGAGGCTGATCGCCAGCAACGCCAGAACAGACGGACCCGGCTCGGCGGAGCGTGCTTCGGTCGGAGTCTTGATGGTCTGACCGTTTTCCTTGTTCACCATAATTGTCTCGATTCATCGGCTTGTGAGGTGGCAGCCAACATCACGCCGACGACCTGACGAACCAACGCCTTGTCCTGGTAGCGGTTCCGGATTTGATGCGTTTCGGGCACTCACGCCGAACGGGCGGTGCAATCGAGTTACAATTTCGGAGCGTGGGTGTAACCTACCCGGACAGCGTCACGCTGTCAAGGTATAAAATCCTTAAATCGGAAAATAGTCAGAAAAACGAAGACTACTTCTTGAGTTCGTTGCTCACGGCTGTGTAGCGCCCGTTGAGCGAGGTGCCCAGCGTTTGGACCGTGACGACGATCGCAAGGCTGATGCCACAGGCGATCAGGCAATATTCGATTGCAGTCGCCCCGTCCTCATCGGCGAGAAACTTGGCAATCAGGCGCCGCATCACATGCTCCGTTGTCCGCGCAAGCCGGCGGCATCTGGCGGCACAATAACCCGCAGAAGTTGCCAGGATGTTGATTGCATCGCCTCATATTGTCGAATCACTCGGCCAAATCGGCCGGCGCGACGGGGCCGGCAAGCGGCCGTTCTTCCATCAGGGTCAGACTCAACGCTGCGGCCGCGAGCAAAACCGCGGATGCGGCGAACACATAACGGAACGCGGCGATCATATCGGGAGCGGGCACGGCAGCCATCGCAGGCGCGGCTTCGCCGGCGGAGATTTGCGTGCCGAGCGCGATCATGAGGATCGTCGTAAAGGCGGCGACCATGAAGGATGCCATCAGCGCGCGGAAGAAATTCATCGCGCCGGTCGCCGTGCCGACCTGCGCACGATCGACAGCGTTCTGGATCGAAACCACGCTGACGGGAAACGTCGTGCCGAGGCCCAAGGCGAACAGCGACAGCACGCTCAGCAGCGCCCACAGCGGCATCGGCGTCGCCAAGGCCATCACCGCGCCCATCACCGCCGAGCACGTCGTGCCGATGATCGCGACGCGCTTGTAGTGCACCATATGCGCCATCGCGCGGCCGGCAATGGCCGCGCCGGGCACCGACACCGCAACCAGCGGAATCAATGCCAGCCCGGATTCGCTCGCGGTGAGGTGATAGACCGCTTCGTAATACAGCGGCATGTGAACCGTGAGGCCAAGCATCGCGCCGACCGCGCAGCCGCCCGCTGCGATGCCGTAAGGCACGACGGATCCGCCCATCAGCGGGATCGGCAGAAACGGTTCGTCGGTGTGCGTCGCGTGCCAGATGAAAGCGAAGGCCAGCGCAATGGCCGCGCCCAGCATGGCGAGGATCGTCGGCGATAGCCACGCATAGCGAATGCCGCCCCATGTCAGCACCAGCATCACCGTGACGGCGGAAGCCATCAGCAGAACACCGCCAAGCCAATCAACCTTGCGCTTTTTATGAAACACCGGAATCTTCGCCATGTTCGGCAGCAGCAGCACGAGCGCGCCGATGCCGAGCGGAATGTTGATCCAGAAGATCATCGACCAATGCAAATGCTCGGCGAACACGCCGCCCAGCACCGGCCCGCCGATTCCGGCCGCAACCCAGACGCCGCTGAAATAGGCTTGGTACTGGCCGCGCTCGCGCGGCGTCACCACGTCGGAAATCACCGTCTGCACGATGGGCAGAATACCGCCGCCGCCCAGGCCTTGCAGAAGACGCGCGGCGATCAGCACCGGCATGTTCGGCGCGACCGCGCACATCAGCGATCCCGCCATGAACAGGCTCAACGAGACGATGATCATCGCGCGGCGGCCGTAGATGTCGCTGAGCGTACCGAACACCGGCGCGACTGCGGTCGAGGCCAGCAGATAGGCCGTGATGATCCAGGACAGGCTGGCCGCGTCGCCGAATTGCCGGCCGATCGTCGGTAGCGCGGTTGCGACGATCGTCTGATCGAGCGCCGCAAGAAACATCGTCAGCATCAACGAAATCAGGATGGTGCGGACTTCGCCCTGCGTGAGCGGCGGCTTGCCGGGCGTGATGCGGTCCTGCGCGAGATCGCCGACCACGCCGTCCGGGACGGATACGACGCGAGCCGCATCGGCCTGCTGAGGGGGGCGATCGATTTTATTCATGGGAGATTCATTCGGATCACGGCGCGGCGCGGCGGCCGGACTCGTCATGGCAAGAGCCACAATCTAAGCGGCGAAGGGCGCTCTGCCCAGCCGTTTGCGCGCATGGGTGCGTCCCGCGGATCAACCTCCGATCGCACGTCGGCGCAATTGGAACGTCCGCCATCGGGGACGGTTGAGCGCCATATCGACAGCGGAGTTACACACGCGTTCAGCCGCTTGATGTCGGACGATGACCGTCGCGGTCTGAACCGATCTGCAATCCCAACTCAAGGACAAATCCCAATGGCAAATGCTGCAAAAGACGTCTTCATCGTCGGCCTCCGGAACGCGCATGCGATGGAGGTTCAGGCCCGCGAATTGATGGAGCGGCAGTCGGAACGATTGACCGACTATCCCGACGTTCAGGCCAAAGTGAAAATGCATCTGGCCGAAACCAACCAGCAGCTCCAGCGGCTTGAGCAATGCCTGGAGTCGTGCGGCGAAACCTCATCGACCTTGAAGGACACCGCACAGTCGTTCATGGGCAACATGATGGCCATGACGCATACGATGGCGCCGGACGAAATTCTGAAGAACACGTTCGCCAACAACGCTTTCGAGAATTTCGAAATCGCCGCCTACAAGTCGCTGATCGCGCTCTGCGGCGAAGCCGGAATGACGTCTGTGCGTCCGCATCTCGAAGCGTCGCTCAAGGAAGAACAAGCCATGGCAAACTGGATCGCCGCCAATGTCGAGAAGGTGACGCACGATTACATCGCTTTCGAACAGCGTCGCGCAGCCGCGTAGACGCGATCGAACCAGGCGAAGCTCAGCGTGGTTTGAGCTTCGCCCGCTTTGGCAGCAGCGCCGGCCATTTGACGAGGTGATCCTGCAACTCCTCGTCGGGAATGTCGGCCTCGCTGCCGAACACGCGTCCGCGCACCGAGACGCCGGCGTCGTGCACGCTCTCGCGGCTGCCGGAGATCAGCGGGTGCCACCAATAGAGGTCACGGCCTTCGGCCACGAGCTTGTAGCCGCAGCTCGGCGGCAACCAGCCGAGGGTCCGGACATTGGCGGGCGTCAGCCGCACGCAGTCCGGAACCTGCGCCGAGCGGTTCGGATAATCGCGGCAAGCGCACAATCCCGCGTCGAGCAATTTGCACGACACATGGGTGTAGTAGATTTTCCCGGTG
>JANMAN010000772.1:0-6865 GCA_031359885.1 Tardiphaga sp.
GTCTCTGTGATCACAGCGTCCAGTTTTTTAAGCTAAGCGATCGCGATGATCTCGATGGCCTGGCTGCCCGCGCCAGCGATGTCACCGACAGACTTGCCCATTAAAAGTCTCGCAATCGGGGACACGAATGAAATCGATCCAGCCTTTGGATCAGCTTCGTCTTCTCCGACAATCTGAAACGTCTGCACGCGGCCATCGGCACGTTCGAACGTAACTTTGGTACCGAAGGCGACGGCGTCGGTCGACGTGGGCTCGGGGATAATTTCAGCCGAGCGGATGCGCGCCGCGAAATATCGCGCGTCCCGCAACGGATTTGCAGACTGCCGCCGCCGTTCGTTGATATCCTCGACAGCCTGCGCTGCGGCACAGGCATCCCGCGCGAGTTGCAGTTGGGATTCCAACGCTATCATTCCGGCGCTCGTCACCCAATTCGGATGAAGCGAAATCGCGCGATCCGGCAACTGAGTTTCTGCCGCCGTTGCGGCACTGTCTTCCTTGACGAACGCAACGCTCATTTTTCAAATCCTAGATCATCGGCTTGTTCGCACGAAGTATAGCTGCCGTCGAAAGTGTAGCCAAAGCCGATGGCCGTTTCATCCGTGACGACTCACGGAAACCATTTTCGCCAATGCGGATTAAAACTGGAACTCGCCGCAATAGAGACGGATAAGCCATGTCAAACCCGCCGCTCCGCAACTCGTCATTCCAGGCTCCAGCCATTGTTCTTTTCGGCATCGTGAACGACGCGATGTACGCCAATTTCCGCGCGCAAATGATCGCCACCGGCGATCGCGATTTCGTGGTCATCGAACTGTCGACGCTGGGAGGCGATCCGGAAGTCGCCCGCATGATGGGCGAGGACATTCGCTTTGCGAGCGAATTATCGCCCGAACGCCGCTTCGTTTTTCTTGGCAAGGCCGCGATCTACTCCGCCGGAACGACGTTCATGAGCTTCTTCGCACGAGAAAACCGTTATCTCACGCGTGGCACACGGCTGATGATCCACGAACGTAAATTATCGAAAATGCTTCAGCTTGAAGGGCCGCTAACGACATGCGTCGCCGCGGTCAAAGCCACGCTGAATGAAATCGAATGCTCAATCGCAATTCAGAACGAAGGCTTTCAAAATCTCGTGCTCGGCTCGAATGTCACGCTCGAAGACGTCATCGAGCGGGCGCCGTCGAATTGGTATCTAGAAGCCGATGAGGCCCAACGAATGGGCCTCATCGAAGCAGTGGTTTAATTCAGCGCGCTCAGAAGCCCGAGCCGAACCCATCGCCACCGAACTCGTTACGGTTTTGACGACGATAACCGCGGTCCCGCTGGCCGTAACCATCGTTGTTGTAGCCCCGGCCTCGGGCAAAGGCAGCACGCGGATTGACGTTGCAAGACAACCCGCGACCGGAAGCACTCGCCTGGCACTGCTCGTATGTCGCATACGAACAGTCACCGGGAATGCCGACGCCTCGGCCCTGCGCGCAGAACTGATAGTCGCGGGCTGCCGCCGGCGTCGGGTTGACTGCCGACACCGCACCGATCGCGAGGAAGGCCGAGAGAATAAGACCACGCATGAAAGACTCCTTGTTGGGTGCGACACCTGCCGCATTTACAGGAAAACGGCGCCGCCAGACCTCCGTTCCCTAACGCTGCCTGCGGACGGTCAATTCCCCTTGATCGTTACTCCACTTTGAGGCCGGCTGCCTTCACGACCTTTTCCCATTTTTCCGTCTCGGCCACGATCATCTTGCCGAATGCCTCAGGCGAGCCGATCAGAGGTTCACCGCCGAGATCGACCAGCTTCGCCTTGACGGCCGGCTCGGCCAGAACGGCATTCACCTCGGCGTTGAGCTTAGCGATGATGTCCGGCGGTGTTTTCTTCGGCGCACCCATGCCGAACAAAGCGCTGGCCTCATAGCCTTTCACCGTGTCGGCCACGACAGGCACATCCGGCAGAAGCTGCGAGCGTTCGGTCGTGGTCACAGCGAGCGGTTTCAAGCTGCCGGCGCGAATGTGCTGGATGATCGAGGGCATGTTGTCGAAGATCACTTGCACCTGGCCGCCGAGCATGTCGGTAATGGCGAGCGCCGCGCCGCGATACGGCACATGCTGCATTTTGACCCCGGCCATCGCCATGAACATTTCGCCGGACAGATGCACGGAGGTGCCGTTGCCGGACGAGGCCATATTCACCTTGCCGGGATTGGCTTTGACGTAAGCGATGAACTCCGCGACGTTCGTGGCCGGGACGTCCTTTGCCACCGTCATCACGTTGGCTGTGCGATTGAACGCCGCGACAGGGGCGATATCCTGCACGAAGTTGAACGGCAGCTTCGTGTAGAGCGAGGTGTTGATGTAATTCGCTGGGTTGACGAGCAAGACGGTGTAGCCGTCCGGCTCGGCCTTGGCCACCGAATCGGTGCCGATGTTGTTGCCTGCACCCGGCTTGTTCTCGATGATGAATTGCTGGCCCAGGCGCTCCGACAGCCGCTGCGCGATCAGCCGCGCGAGAATGTCCGTCGCGCCACCGGGCGGATAGGCCACGACGAACTTGACCGGCCGGGTCGGGTAATCCAGCGCCGACGCGCTTGCCGATAAACCAATAGCTGAAAGACCGAGCGCGAGGCCAGCGATTGCGGCACGAATTGACACCATGAGGTTCTGCTCCCTGCGGCCGCGACTTGTCGCGCGGTCCGCTGCGTTGAATTGACAACAGCGGAGATAGTAACGACAAATCGGTCAGGTACCAGTGCGACAAAAGACGCGCACCAAAAAGAACAAAAGGGGGCGAGCATGCCGATCACGGTGAACGCGATCGATCACCTTGTCCTCAACGTTCGCGATGTCGCGCGATCCGCCGATTGGTACGGCAACATTCTCGGCATGAGCGTCGAAACCTTCGATCCGGGCGGCGGCAGGCCGGCACGGACGATGCTGGTGTTCGGCCGCAACAAGATCAATCTGCGTCCGATCGGCCTCTCCAAAACCGAGTGGTTCACCGCCGACCACGAGGCCGCCGGCAGCGACGATCTCTGCTTCCTGACCACCGCGACGCCGGATCAGGTCGTCGCGCATCTGACCGCGAACGACGTCGCCATCGAAGAAGGGCCATGCGACCGGCAAGGCGCGCGCGGCTTGCTCCGCTCGGTCTACTGCCGCGATCCCGACGGCAGCCTGATCGAAATTTCCTCCTATGCGAACGAGTCCTGATATGGCGTACCTTTCCGAAGCGCCCGGTATCGTCGGGCCATTCGCCGGCCTCGACGTGCCATCGCTTCTGCGCATGCATTCCGAAACCCGACGCGATCATCCCTTTCTGATCTGGGCTCCGTTCGATGCGCCGGCGCGGCACTGGAGCTACGGCGAATTCCACGACCGCACCGGTGCGCTGGCGGCGGGTCTCGCTCGACGCGGCATCGTGCCTGGCGATTATGTCCTCATTCACATGGACAATTGCATCGAGATGCTGCTCGCGTGGTTCGCCTGTGTCGAACTCGGCGCCATTGCCGTCACCACCAACACGCGCTCAGCCGCGGCCGAAATCGACTATTTTGCCAATCATTGCGGTGCGGTTGCCGCGATCACGCAGCCGGCCTACGCGGAGCTTGTCGCCGCGAACTGCCGCGATCTGAGATGGATCGCCGTCACGTCGCACGACGCCGGCGTGCCGCCCGCGCAAAATCATTCGGTTCAAAAGGCGGAGCGTTTCGACGCGCTGTTCGCCGACGCTGCCGACCGGCCGCGCCGCGCGCCCGATCCGCTCGCGCCATGCAGCGTCCAATACACGTCCGGCACCACATCGCGGCCGAAGGCGGTGCTGTGGACCCATGCCAATGCGCTGTGGGGCGCGAAAATCAACGCCGCGCATCAGGGCTTGAACGAGACCGACGTCCATTTGGCTTATCTGCCGCTGTTCCACACCAACGCGCTCGCCTATTCGATGCTGTCGAGCCTGTGGGTCGGCGGCACCTGCGTGATCCAGCCGCGCTTTTCCGCGCGACGATTTTGGGACGTCGCGATCGCACATCGATGCACCTGGAATTCGACCATCGCGTTCTGCATGAAGGCGCTGCTCGACCACGAGGTTCCGAAGCAGCATCACTTCCGCCTGTGGGGCAACGCCGTGTGCGATCCCTCGCCCTTCGCGGGCTTCGGCGTCAAGACCATCGGCTGGTGGGGCATGACGGAGACGATCACCCACGGCATCATCGGCGAAGTCGATCAGCCGAACACGCCGAACGTCATCGGCCGCGCCGCGCCGGAATATCGCATTCGCATCACAGACGATGACGGCGCGCCGACGCAGGTTGGCGAGACCGGCAATCTGTCGATCCTCGGCATACCCGGCCTGACTTTATTCAGAGAATATCTGCACAACGAAACCGCGACGCGCGACAGTTTCGACGAGCACGGCTTCTTTCTGACCGGCGACCGCGTCACGCTGATGGAAAACGGCACGATCAAATTCGGCGACCGCTCCAAGGATATGCTGAAGGTCGGCGGCGAAAACGTCGCGGCGTCGGAGATCGAACAAGTCGTCGCGCTGGTGCCGGGCGTGCGCGAGGCCGCCGTGGTGGCGAAGAAGCATCCAATGCTCGATGAAGTGCCTGTCGTGTTTATCATTCCGCAGGGTGGCGTCGCGCAAGTCGCCGGGCTTCATGACGCGGTGATGGCAGCGTGCAAAACCAAGCTCGCGGATTTCAAGGTGCCCCGCGAGATTCACTTCGTCGCCGACATGCCGCGCTCGACGCTCGAGAAGGTCGCGAAAGCGGAACTGCGCAAGATGTTAGTCTGACGGCGCATCCCAAGATGCGCGGTCACATCCCTAGCGCGACGGGCCGGAACGCCTGCAGCAGATGCGAATCGAGTTTGCCGTCCATCTTCTCCATCGCGGCGAAGGACTGCGCGCTCGTCATCCCAGGCCGCGAAGCACGGGTCTGAATGAAATCTGCGTGCGTATCGACGATCGTGATGATCCGCACGATATCGCTGATCTCGTCGCTGCGCAGGCCATCCGGATAACCCGTGCCGTCGAGATATTCGTGATGGTGCAACACCACGTCCAACATTTCCGGTGGAAAGCCGCCTTGCGCGACCAAGTTGCTGTAGCCCAGCTTCGGGTGGGTCTGCATCACCGCATGCTCGGTCGCGTTTAAGCCATCGACTTTGTCGAGGATCGGCACCGGGATGAAAGCCTTACCAACGTCGTGCAGCAACGCGGCACGCGTCAGGCGGCGCTGATCTTCCTCGCGCATACCGAGATGCTGCGCATAAGCGACGGCGAAGCCGGTGACGAACAGGCAATGGCGATAGCTCGCATCGTGATGCCGGCCGACCATCGCCAGCCAGTCGCGCAACGACGACCGCTTGATCGCGCGCAGGATCTGCGTCTCGGCCTGCATCACGTCGCCGAAGGTGAGCGGAATGCCGAGCGGCAGCCGCTGAAAAATTTTCGCCATTACGAGATGGGCGGCGGCGATGCCTGCAGCCAGCGCGCGACCGCTGGCGGTGCCTTGCTCTTCGATCGGCATCTCAGGAAACGCCGCGCGAATTCGCTGCTGGATGCCGCGTGCATCGAGCGGCCGCGCGATCGTGTCGGTGGCGCCGAGCGCCCACGCCTGCATCGAGCCGTGATGCAGCGCATCCGCCAGCACGAACAAACGCGGCAACGGCTGATACGCCTTGCCGAGCAGCCGATTGCGCAAGGTCTGGACGTTAGCGGCGCTGCGCAAATCCATGTCGACGACGAGACCGGCGATTCCTTTGGCCGGCGCGTCGGTCATGTCCGAGGTCGAGATGGTGGTGACCTGGCCCAGCCCCGACAAGATCAGCGCCAATTCTTCGCTCTTGTCCGTGCGATCGGACACCAGCAAAAGGCGGCGGGTGGGTTGAAGCTGAGTTGCGACTGCGGACATGGATCAAACCGTCGGCGGAACTGCCGTCGAAGGCCGAAGGGCTTTCGTCATTACAACCTATAGCGGGCATTGTTAACGCTCGGCTACTGACGTAATGACCGTTGGGCGTTGGTTAGCTTTCGGTTAGGACGGCGCGGATGACATACGCAACGATGTCACGATTGATAGCGATGCTGAGCGTGGCAATGGCCACAGGGATGCCGGCGCGCGCCGAGCCTTTGCCGCGTTTCGTGCCGCTTCACGCGCCGTTCAACGCGACGATATCCAATATTGCGCCGCTTCAGTTCGGCATGAGCGCGGCCGACGCCGCCGTAGCATTGGGCACGCCGCTCAGCTACGTCAGCGGGCGGCCCGGCGACGAAATCTATCTGACCATCCGCTCGGTCGGCGGCGGCGGTCTTTTTCCACGCAACGACAAACTGTTTTTGCAATTTCGTCACGGTCGCTTGACCGGCTGGAAAGCCGACTGGGGCCGCAACTGGATGTGGCACTAGCGACGAGGCCCCTATGGGACAGGACATCAGACTGACGGCATCGGACGATTTCGAGTTCGGCGCTTACCGCGCCGATCCCGCCGGCGCCGCGAAAGCGGCTGTGGTCGTCGTTCAGGAAATCTTCGGCGTCAACCATCACATCCGCACCGTCTGCGACCGCTTCGCGGCGCAGGGTTACGTCGCTATCGCACCATCGATCTTCGATCGCATCCAACCGAATTTCCAGTCCGGTTATTCGCCCGACGAAGTCACGGCCGCGCGTCAGTTCATTGCCAATCCGGACTGGCCGGCGATGCTGCGCGACACCCAGGCGGCGATCGACGCTGTGCGAAATGTCGGTCCCGTGGGCATCATCGGTTTTTGTCTCGGCGGCAGCATCGCGTATGGAGCCGCCACGAAGCTCACCGGCCTCACTGCCGCGATCGGCTATTACGGCGGCGCGGTCGTACGCTTCGCCGA
>JANMAN010000566.1:0-2033 GCA_031359885.1 Tardiphaga sp.
GAAGTGGCGATAGTTCGCTTTGTCGACGACGAACGACGATGCGCCCGACTTCACGACGTCGCGGTGGACGATTGCTGTATGCTCGTCATAAACCTCGATGGCGTCGCGCGTCAGCACCACCCAATCGCCGTCGTCGAGATAGCTGATCGTATCGGTCAGCGGCGCCAAGGCAATCGCATCGGAGCCGAGATACATCTCACCGTCGCCATGGCCGACCGCGAGCGGCGATCCCTTGCGTGCGCCGATCAGAAGGTTCGGATGATCTTTGAAAATAAAAGCCAGCGCGAACGCGCCGCGCAATTGCGGCAGCGACGACTTCACCGCATCGGCTGGTGACAATCCCTTTGCGATGTAGCCGTTGACGAGATGGGCGACCACCTCGGTATCGGTCTCGCTGGTAAAGATCGCACCTTCGGCTTCGAGATGCTGTCGCAATTCGCGGAAGTTTTCAATGATGCCGTTATGCACGAGCGCCACTGCGCCGGCCGCATGCGGATGCGCGTTGTTTTCGGTCGGTTTGCCGTGGGTGGCCCAGCGCGTATGGCCGATGCCCAAATTTCCGGCCAACGGCTCGGACCGCAATTTCAGTTCGAGGTTTTTCAGCTTGCCTTCGGCGCGGCGACGGCCGATTTGCCCGTCGTCCAGCGTGGCCACGCCTGCGGAATCATATCCGCGATATTCGAGGCGCTTGAGCGAATCGACCAACTGCTCCGCGACAGGGCCCGTGCCCAAAATCCCGACGATGCCGCACATGCGATTATGTGTCCCCGATGCAATCAACGCCGATGTGGCGGATGCCTGTCTTTAGCGATGAAGCGCGTTGCCGCGTTACTCAATAATTATTGCCGATTGCGACAGGGTAAATCTTCGAACAATTAACTTTTGCGCTTCGCGGCCTTGCCGTTGCGAAAGACTGACGCCCAGCCGTCTTTGCCGGCCTGCCGTCCGCGCGCGACCGCCAACGCATCATCGGGCACGTCGTCGGTGATGACGGACCCCGAGCCGACATAGGCCCCCGCCCCGATCGTGACAGGTGCCACCAGCGACGAATTCGAGCCGACGAACGCGCCCGCGCCGATCACCGTCTTGAATTTGTCGAAGCCGTCGTAATTGCAGGTGATGGTGCCCGCGCCGATGTTGGCCTTCGCGCCGATATGGGCGTCGCCGATGTAAGTGAGGTGGTTGACCTTCGCGCCGGCATCCAGCGTCGCGGCTTTGATCTCGACGAAATTGCCGACCCGCGCTCCTTCGCCGAGCGACGTGCCCGGCCGCAGCCGCGCATACGGCCCGACCGACGCTTTGACGCCGACCTTGGCCTGCACCAAATGCGAGAAGGCGTGGATCACCGCGCCGTCGTCGATCGATACGCCGGGGCCGATCACCACGAAGGGCTCGATCGTCACGTCTTTTCCGAACATGGTATCCGCCGCGAGATAGACCGTGTCCGGCGATACCATCGTTACGCCGGCGTCCAGTGCCGCCGCGCGCAACCGCGATTGCATGACGCTTTCGGCTTGCGCCAGTTGCGCCTTGGTGTTGATGCCGCGCACCTCGTCCTCACCGGTTTCGATCACGCTGGCGCGCAGGCCCATCTTGCGCACGATCTCGACGGCGTCGGTGAGGTAAAATTCTGTCTTGCTGTTGGCGTTGCCGATCGCCTCGATGATCTTGAGCGCGGTCTTGCCGTCGAACGCCATCACGCCGGCATTGCACAGCGTGATCTTACGCTCCGTCTCATTGGCGTCCGACTGCTCGCGGATCGCGACGAGCTCGTCGCCTGCCACGACAAGCCGGCCATAACCGGTCGGGTCCGCGGCGCGGAATCCGAGCACGACCAATGCCGCGCCGGCCGTCAACGCCTCGCGCAACCGCACGAAGGTGGCGGCCGAAATCAGCGGCGTGTCGCCGAACGCGACGAGCACGTCGTCCGCGCCTTTTTCGAGCGCGTCGCGCGCCGCCAGCACCGCATGCGCGGTGCCGAGACGATCGTGCTGGATAAAGGTCGCAGCATCCGGCCGCGCGCGCCGTGCTTC
>JANMAN010000090.1:0-4430 GCA_031359885.1 Tardiphaga sp.
CCCCCGACCCGAAGCGGCTCCTCCGCGTCCTGTCGCACCGCCTCCCGCGGCAGCGCCCGCCGCGCCGCGCCCGGAAGCGGCACCTCCGCGCCCCGTCGCACCGCCCCCGGCGGCTGCACCTGCTGCACCGCGTCCCGAAGCCGCTCCCCCGCCGCGCCCTGCGGCCCCACCGGTAGCCGCCCCACCGCCGTCGCCGCGTCCGGCTGCTCCGCCGGTCGAACCTGCACGTCCGGCTCCGCCTGCTGCAGCACCTGCACGTCCCGCGCCGGCGGCACCGACGCCTCCAGCAGCGCCGACACCCCCCGCTCCGCCCCCTGCCGCTGCACCTGCACGCCCGAACGCGGTCGCGCCGAGCGTTGGCGGTGCCAAGGAACAGGCTGTCACACCCGCTCCGGCTGCGCCTGCACGTCCCGGCCCAGCCGCGCCAAGCGTGGGTGGTGCCAAGGAACAGGCGGTTCCGCCTGCTGCGGCAACTCCGCCGGCCGCGGCACCCGTCCCCGGAACGCCACCCGGCTCACGCCAGCGTGAAACCCCGCCGAACGCAGCAGCGCCCGGTGCACCACCGGCTCCGGTCGCGCCCGGCGCGGCCGCCGCTCCTCCGCCCGCGCCTAGCGTCGGCGGTGCCAAGGAGCAGGCCGTTCCAGGTGCCGTGCCACCGCCTGCTGCTGGTGCGCCGGTTGCGCCCGCGCCCGGTCAGCAGGGAGCGCGATTGCCGCCGCCGAGCTCCGCTCCGTTGCCGCCACCGCCGCCCGCGCAGGCCGCTGCTCCGGCTCTCGCGCCGGGTGCTCGGTCCGCGGGTCCCCAGAACCTCGATGATTTCCGCGGCCAGCGCCGCGAGGTCCGCGAGGGTGGTCGCACGGTCATTACCGAGCCCGGCCGCGTCATCGTGCAGGATCCGAGCGGCCGCTCGTTCATCCGACACAACGAGGTCGATCGGTTCCGTTACGGAGCGCGCGACGTCCGTGTGACGCAAGACGGCCGGGACACGCGGACCGTGGTTGTGCGACCCGACGGATCGCAGATCATCACCGTGACCGGTGGTGACGGACAGTTGTTGCGTCGTATTCGCCGCAACGAACGTGGCCAGGAGTTGGTCATTATCGACAACTCGTTCCGCGGACCGCGTGGGGCCGGCGGCTTCTATGTCGATCTGCCGCCCCCGGTGATCCGCATCCCGCAGAACCGCTATATCGTGGACTACGAGGATGCTTCGCCGGACCTGATCTATGAAACCATGCAGGCGCCTCCGGTGGAGCGCGTGCAGCGTCGTTATTCGCTGGACGAAATCCGCTACTCGCCGAGCGTTCGGCAGTTGATGCCGTCGATCGATCTCGACACCATCAATTTCGAGACTGGCTCGTGGGAAATTCCGGCGGATCAGGCTGCGAAATTGCAGGCGATCGCGGACGGCCTCAACCGGGCGATCCAGCGCAATCCGAAAGAGGTGTTCTTGATCGAAGGCCACACCGACGCGGTCGGCGCGGACGTCGACAACCTCTCGCTTTCGGATCGCCGTGCTCAATCGGCTGCCGAGCTGTTGACGCGGCAATTCCAGGTGCCGGAGGAAAACCTCACGTCACAAGGTTACGGCGAGCAGTATCTCAAGGTCCCGACGGATCAGGCAGAGCGGCGTAACCGCCGCGTCACCATTCGCCGCATCACGCCTCTGCTCGACGGCGGTCAGGCGTCGCTGCCGCCGCCGCCCGCCGGCACCGCGCCGCCGCGCCCGCGATAGTATCGACCACACGAAAAATGGCCGGAGGAAACTCCGGCATTTTTTTGATTTACGCTGACGCCGCGTATTCGAGCTTCAAACCAATTGCGCGCCGAGAAATCTGTCGTTCTCGCTGAGCCGCGCTATTTCCGCTCGGCCAACCCCAACGCATCGGCCATGATGCGAAACACATCGGTGTTTTCCAGCGAGCCCCGAACGCGGTCGCTGCCCGGTCCCATCGCGGTGAGGATGACATCCTCTCCGGAATGCACGCTGGCGTTCATCATCGCCGATAGATTTCCAAGGCGCAGCACCGCGCCTGGCACATCCTTGTATTTCTCGTTGGCCTTGAACGTGCCGGGCACGTCGCCCTCTTGCGTCGGCATGTTCGGATTGTCGAGCTTCGGCCGCAGCGTCTCGTAGTGATCGGGAATGCTCGCCGAAAAAATTGCGAGCCGTCGCGAAACATCAACGCGCGCGGGATACCCGTCCGCGTCCGGCGCCGGATAATTCGGAACACCGGCTTTTTCGTAAACGCCGATCCGCTCCCGCAACGGCGCGGTCGGCGCGCCCGCCATGTCGTCGTTAATGGTGCCGATCAGGCTGTTGGGATGGTTGTGATCGGCGAGCACGAGGATCAGCGAGTCGTCGCCCCGCGCCGCCGCCCACTCTTTTGTCTGCCGCACGGCATTGTCGAGCATGATCGTGTCGTAGACGGCACGCTCCATGTCGAGCGCATGGGCGTATTTGTCGATCATCCCGGACTCGACCATCAGGAAGAAGCCGTTCTGATTTTTCGAAAGAATGGTCAGGGCGATTTTGACCTGATCGGTCAGATCTGGCTGGTCGGGCGAGCGTTTGACGCCGCCGCCCTTGAGAAATTTGCGGTCGAGGACGCCGTCCATATTGCCCGGTGCGAACAGGCCGAGCAGTTTCCGCGTCTCGGGCTTCGCGGACATCGCGTCGAGTTCGCTCAACGTGGTCGCGACGGAATAGCCGGCGTCGCGAAACTTCGCGAGGTAATCGATGTCGTCTCGGCGTTTCGACAGCGCCGCGCTTTGCGGCAAGAAGTTCGCGGTGCCGCCACCCATCAGCACGTCGGGTTTGGCCGCGAAAAATTGCGCGACGATCTCGTCGTAAGCCGCGCGGCGCCTCGTATGCGCGATCATCGCGGCGGGCGTCGCATCCTCGACCTCGGTGTTGGTGACGATGCCGATCGCGAGATCGTGCTTGCGCTTCGCAAGGCTGGTGATGGTCTCGACGCCGGGATCGTCGAACGGGTTCGCCGTGCGGTCGGCATAGACGCCCATCGCATTGACAGCCGCCTTATGGCCGGTGGCATAGGCGCTCGCCGAATTCGCCGAATCCGTGATGATCGAATCCGAGCCTGCTGTGGCGACCAGCGCCATCTGCGGCATGTCGTCCATTGCGAGCTTGGCCTTCGCCTTGCCGGCGCTGATGCCTTTCGACAGCAGACGTGCGCCGATGCGGTGCGCGGGCGACATGCCGTCGCCGATAAAGAGGATCACGTTCTTCGCCCGGCGCGGCCCGGTGTCGTAGACGCTCCAGTTGATGCTTTTCGTCGTGATGCCGTCGGTCGCGGCGATCATGTACGAGCCGGGCTTCGTCAGCGTCACGTCGCGCAAGATCAACGCAGACTGATCCTGATTATCCTCGCGCCCGATGAACTCGGCCGCCTTGCCGAACGCCGTCGCATGGTCCTCGCCGTTGATCGTGACTTTCATCGCCGCCGGATCGACCATGCCGGGAAACTCGACTTTGAAATCGAATTGCGCGCCGGACAGGATTTCCGCGCGGTCGATCGGATAGATCGTCTGCGCCAGCGAAGGTGTAGCGGAGACAGCGGAAGCGAGTGCCACCGCGATGAAACGGATCATCATAAGATGCCTCAAATGAACGGAGGCAACTTTTACGACGGCACCATGACGTTTCGATTACAGCGGCGTTTAGGCCTTGTCGCTGTCGAGTTTCGGAATGCTCGCGCCTTCCTTCGCCGACAGCAAGCCTGCCTTTGCGTAGAGGTCCAGTTTGGCGCGGGTATCGGAAATGTCGAGGTTGCGCAGGGTCAACTGACCGATGCGGTCCGCCGGCGTGAACGGCGCGTCCTCGACCTTTTCCATGCTCAGCCGTTCCGGCGTGTAGGTCAGATTGGCGCTCTCGGTGTTTAGGAGCGAGTAGTCGTTGCCACGGCGGAGTTCGAGCGTCACCTCGCCGGTGATCGCACGCGCCACCCAGCGCTGTGCCGTTTCGCGCAGCATCAAGGCCTGCGAGTCGAACCAGCGCCCCTGGTAGAGCAAGCGCCCGAGCCGCATGCCGCTCATTCTATATTGCTCGATGGTGTCTTCGTTGTGGATGCCGGTGACCAGACGCTCATAGGCAATGTGCAGCAGCGCCATGCCCGGCGCTTCATAAATGCCGCGGCTCTTGGCTTCGATGATACGGTTCTCGATCTGGTCGCTCATACCGAGGCCATGGCGGCCGCCGATCGCATTCGCCTCGAGAAACAACGCGACGGAATCGGTAAACGTCCGGCCGTTGAGCGCGACCGGCTGCCCTTCCTCGAACCGCACAGAGACCGTCTCGGCCTTCACGGCGCAGTCGTCGCGCCAGAACGGGACGCCCATGATCGGGTTGACGATCTTGATGCCGCTGTTGAGGTGCTCCAGGTCTTTGGCCTCGTGCGTCGCGCCCAGCA
>JANMAN010000111.1:0-2957 GCA_031359885.1 Tardiphaga sp.
CATGCCCGACGTCGAAGTCGCCAAGCAGGCGTCATGGGGCGCCACACGCGACAATCTCGTGCTCGGCTCCGAAGGCAACGGTATCGATGGCGCGCACATCCTGACGCCGATGCCCTATCTGATTTCCGCCGGCAAGGTGACCCAGAACAATCAGCCGACGCCGATGTACATCATGGCCCGTCTCAATCTCGACGGTCAGTGCATTTCGGTCGCCAAGGAATACGAAGACATCAAAGTCGGCGTCGATACCACGCCGTTCAAGGTCGCGCTCGACAAGAAGAAAGCCTCGGGCAAGTCCATTAAAGCCGCGATGACCTTTCCCGGCGGCACGCATGATCTCTGGATCCGCTACTGGCTCGCTGCCGGCGGCATCGATCCGGACAAGGACATCGAGACCATCGTCGTGCCGCCGCCGCAGATGGTGGCGAACATGAAGGTCGGTACGATGGATTGCTTCTGCGTCGGCGAGCCGTGGAATTCGCAGCTCGTCAATCAGAAGATCGGTTACACGGCCCTGACCACGGGCGAGCTGTGGAATAAGCATCCCGAAAAGTCGTTCGCCCTGCGCGCGGCCTATGTCGACAAATATCCGAAGGCCGCGAAGGCGCTGACCATGGCGATCATGGAAGCGCAGCAGTGGAGCGACAAGAAGGAAAACCGCGCCGAGCTCGCGACCATCATGGGCAAGCGGCAGTGGATCAATTGCCCGGTCGAGGACATCATCGATCGCACCAGCGGCAAGTTCGATTACGGCATTCCCGACAAGCTGGTCGAGAACTCGCCCCACGTCATGAAGTACTGGGCCGACAACGCGTCCTATCCCTACAAGAGCCACGACCTCTGGTTCATGACCGAGGATATCCGCTGGGGCAAATACGACGCCGGCTTCGATTCCAAGGCGCTGATCGACAAGGTCAACCGCGAGGACATCTGGCGCGAAGCCGCCAAGGACATGGGCGTGGCGGCCTCCGACATCCCGACCTCGACGTCGCGCGGCAAGGAAACGTTCTTCGACGGCAAGGTGTTCGACCCCGAAAATCCGTCTGCCTACCTGAAATCCCTCACCATCAAGCGCGTCGAAGTCTGACGTGATCTGCGCCGCGTGAGCACGCGGCGCAGCCCTTCAATGCATCGAGGAGCCACTTCATGGCCATGCCAGCCGCCAAATCCGACAACGTCATGACGATGCCCGGCGCGACCGCCGCACCGGTGCAGGCCGCGTCGCCTGTGATCACGCTGACGCCGCCGAAGCGAAAAGCGGAAGCCGGCAAGCTGGCGAAGAACTTTCGCGAAGTGTCGGCGCGGGTGCTACCGCCGCTGATCGTCATCGGCATGTTTTTGCTGATCTGGGAAATTCTCTGTCGGAGGGCAGGCGCAACGCTGCCGCCGCCGTCGAAGGTGATTTCCGATACCAAAGAACTGATCCTCGATCCCTTCTTCGACCGCGGAGGCATCGACAAGGGCCTGTTCTGGCATTTGTCCGCGAGCCTCCAGCGCGTTGCGCTCGGTTACTCGCTGGCGGCCATCGTCGGGATCGGTTTCGGCACGCTGGTCGGCCAGTCGGTCTGGGCGATGCGCGGTCTCGATCCGATCTTCCAGGTGCTTCGCACGATCCCGCCGCTGGCGTGGTTGCCCCTGGCGCTCGCCGCGTTCCGCGACGGCCAACCCTCGGCGATCTTCGTCATCTTCATCACGTCGATCTGGCCGATCATCATCAACACCGCCGTCGGCATCCGCAACATTCCGCAGGACTATCGCAACGTCGCCGCCGTGGTGCGGCTCAATCCGATCGAGTTCTTCACCAAGATCATGATCCCGTCGGCTGCGCCCTACATCTTCACAGGTTTGCGCATCGGCATCGGCCTGTCGTGGCTCGCCATCATCGCGGCCGAAATGTTGATTGGCGGCGTCGGCATCGGGTTCTTCATCTGGGACGCCTGGAATTCCTCGCATATGAGCGAGATCATTCTGGCGCTCGTCTATGTCGGCATCATCGGCTTCGTGCTCGATCGCTTGATCGCGCTGCTCGCCCGTATCGTCACCCGCGGCACCGCGACGAACTGAGGATCATCATCATGGCGCCTTATCTCAAGCTCGATCACATCGACAAATCCTTCTCGCGCGGCTCGTCGTCGACGGAGGTCCTCAAGGACATCAACCTGTCGATCGAAAAGGGACAATACGTCTCGATCATCGGCCATTCGGGTTGCGGCAAATCGACAATGCTCAACATCGTTGCGGGTCTGACGACCGCGACCACCGGCGGCGTGCTGCTCGAAGGCCGCGAAGTCAACTCGCCCGGACCGGACCGTGCCGTGGTGTTTCAGAACCACAGCCTGCTGCCGTGGCTGAGCGTGTACGACAACGTTCGCCTCGGCGTCGACAAGGTGTTCAGCAAGACCAAGTCGCGCACCGAGCGCCACGACTGGACGATGCACAATCTGAACCTCGTGCAGATGTCGCACGCCAAGGACAAGCGCCCGTCCGAAGTTTCGGGCGGCATGAAGCAGCGCGTCGGCATCGCGCGCGCGCTGGCGATGGAGCCGAAGGTGTTGTTGCTCGACGAGCCGTTCGGCGCGCTCGATGCGTTGACCCGCGCGCATCTGCAGGACTCGGTGATGGCGCTGCATCAGAAGCTCGGCAACACCGTCATGATGATCACCCATGACGTCGACGAAGCCGTGTTGCTGTCGGATCGCATCGTGATGATGACCAACGGCCCGAGCGCAAGGATCGGCGAGGTGCTCGAGGTGCCGCTGCCGCGTCCGCGCAATCGTCTCGAACTGGCGTCGAACGCGGTCTACTTGAAATGCCGTCAGCGCGTGCTCGAATTCCTCTACGAGCGTCATCGTTTCGTCGAGGCCGCTTAAATCGAGTTGGAATAGGTGAAGTCGTCATTGCGAGCCGGAGGCAAACCTCTTGGTTTGCCGACGGCGAAACAATCCAGACGGCAACAC
>JANMAN010000157.1:0-2446 GCA_031359885.1 Tardiphaga sp.
GGAATCCGCGACGGCTGCCGCCGGCGGCGTCCAGAAGAGCCTGCAGGCCATCGCGACCGCCTATGGCGACTATTCCAAGAAGTCGCTGGAAGACGGCAACGCCTTCATCGAGAAGCTGTCGGGCGTGAAGACGCTGGACAAGGTTCTCGAACTGCAGACCGAATATGCCAAGTCGAGCTACGAGGCCTTCGTTGCGGAATCGCAGAAGATCGGCGCGCTTTATGCTGATATGGCCAAGCAGAGCTTCAAGCCGTTCGAGGGCATCATTGCGAAGATGACTCCGACGCGCTGATCGCCGCAGAGTTCGCGTTTTCAAAACGAAAAGCCCGGCCGCGAGGCCGGGCTTTTTTTGTGATCTAACGTCGGCGCCTACTGAGCAATTCGGAGTTGGCTGAGCGATGCACCGATCGCGCTGAACGCACTCGCGATGCCGTCGGCCGTGCTGGTCGGGAAGAACTTCCCGTCGTCGGCGCAATACTTCAGAACCGCTGACTCAGGATCGTTGTCTGTATTGACCTGAATTGTATAAATCGAGATCTCCTGGACGCCGTTGGTCTTGACCTTGATGTTGTCGCACAAGAGCCTTTGCCGGGAATCGACTTCCGGTGAGACGTCCGATCCATTGCCGTCGTATCGGTTGATGGTGTTCAGGCCGTCCGACAGCAAAATGATCACGTCGTTATATTTGTAAAGTGGATCCTTCGCCGGTGTGCCGAGCGGATCGCCGGGCAGCAACGTCTGCCAAGCCCACGCCATGCCGATTGGCTGGTTGGTGCCGCCGTTGGGGACCAAATCGTCGATCTTATCCTTGATCTTCGTCACATTGTCGGACGAGTAGGCCGACGTCATCGGCAAAATATCCGCGGGGCAGATGTTGATGCCGTTGCTCAAGTAAAGGACCGCTTGGTAGTTGGTGGCGCTGGACACCGGCGGGGTATTGGTCGTATCCGCCGGCTTGTCTCGGTCGGTCACGCAACCTTTCCAGCTTCCTTTGCCGGACGAGGACGTCCAGGTGCCGCCATTCGTCTGGCAACCTTCCTTGGTGCTGAAACGCGCCATATAGGCTGCATAGTACCAGTTGCTGGACGAACAGCTCCCGAGCCCATCCCATTTCAGCCACGCGGCATTTTTGTTGCTGACGCCGACGCTGACCATTTGAGCGAACGGGATGATCGAGACGTAGACATCGTCCGCGGTGGTCCCGAGCCCCTTCAGAGTATCGATCAACTTCTTGGCGGCGTCTTGCATCGCCGGCATCTTGCCGGCCGACCCCATCGAGCCCGTGACGTCGAGAGCCATGGCAACGCGCATGCGCGTGCCGCCCCACGTCGTGGTCGATGCCGTGCTGAAATCGAGTTTTGGATAGCCGGCGATTTTCATGAACTCGGTCGTAATCGAGCCCTTTCCGGTGACGGAAATCGTCGATTTGCCCTGCGAGTCTTTCGCAGTGTAGGTCGCCGCGACGTTGATGCTGCTGACGTCCTTGTTGTTGTAAAGCGACGCGAAGTAGACCTGCGCCTTGGCGTTGACGTCGCTCGTTTTGATTGCGCCGGACGACAAATCCTTCGACACCATCAGCGTCGCGGAATCGAGCGCCGATTGCATTGCGGTGCGCGCGGTGCTGACGCGGGTATAATCGACCGCTGCGCCGACGAAGGTCAGGATGGGCAGCACGGCGATCGAGAACAATACCGCGATGTTGCCGTTCTCGTTACGGGCGAACCGCCGGAGCAGGCCGCGCGAGGAGATAGGCGTCAGAGACTTCAACATGGCGATTACCGGTCAGCGTTTAGTTCTGCGGCCATTTCGGCGCAGACGGCTAAACGAGCGGTAAAGGCCGGTGCATAAACTAGCTCAATTGCCGCCTATCGCCGGTTCGGAGGCTGCCATTTGGCGGCCATCGTCAAGAGTGTCTGAACGAAGACGCACCGAACCTGTCGATCGCGAAACGATCGGTTTACCATGGCGTCCGCCGTAGGACGGTCGACGCCGCCACGGATCGGCTTGCGGGCGGACCGCAGCCGACCCATATTGGCCGGACAGGTTCGGAGCTGTCGCTGTCTCGGCGCTGCCTCGCCAACTTCCAGTTTACCGAGTGATTGACGCGGCCGGTTCAGGATGCCGCCGCGTCATGATGACAGGACCATAGCCGTTACAGCCATGCCGCAGCCAACACGATCCAATCTTTCGACGTCCCTGACCCACTCGTATTCCACCCGGATGGCCGGCGAGGGTGATCGCGGCAACCGGCCGGGTGGGCCATCGTCGGCTGTCATCACCAAGGTGAAGCCGAAAACGAAGCGGCCGAATTTGTATAGGGTGCTGATTCTGAACGACGACTACACGCCGATGGAATTCGTCGTCCACGTCCTGGAGAAATTTTTCCAGAAGGATGCCGACGCCGCCACTAAAATCATGTTGCACGTGCATCACCATGGCATCGGCG
>JANMAN010000177.1:0-2228 GCA_031359885.1 Tardiphaga sp.
GCCGTTTCCGCTGACGAGGCCGCTTACGCGCTCGGGCCACAACGCAGATACGATACAAGCAGCGCGTCCACCCCAATCATAGCCGGCCAGGGTCGCACGCTCGATCTGGAGCGCATCCATTAAATCGAGCAAGTCTTTTCCGAGAGCCGCCTGTTCGCCGGACCGCAACGTATCCGACGACAAGAACCGCGTGCCGCCATAGCCGCGCAGGTCCGGCACGATCACGCGACAACCTGATGCTGAGATCTGCGCAGCGACGTCGACATAACCGTCTGCGCTGTAAGGAAAACCGTGCAGCAAAACGACGACAGGCCCGTTGGCTGGGCCGATCTCTCGATAGGCAATATCAAGGAGGGGTGTCTTGATACGGCGCTGGTCTGTCATGGCCATCCCAACCGGGCGCTATCGCTTGATCTCGATCGCTCACATATGGATCGCGCGTTTCGCGACGGCCATCGCGGCTTCCTTGACGGCTTCCGACCGGGTTGGATGGGCATGACAGGTGCGCGCGAGATCTTCCGCCGACCCGCCGAATTCCATCAGCACCGCCGCTTCGTGGATCATCTCGCCGGCCTCGCGGCCGATGATGTGAACGCCGAGCACGCGATCGGTTTTTGCATCCGCGAGAATCTTCACGAATCCATCCGTCGTCTGATTGACCTTGGAGCGGCCGTTCGCCGTGAACGGAAACTTTCCGGCATTGTACGCGATGCCCGATTGCTTCAACTCTTCCTCGGTCTTGCCGAGCGAGGCGACTTCCGGCGTCGTGTAGACCACGCCCGGAATGACGTCGTAATTTACATGGCCCGCCTGCCCGGCCAGGATTTCCGCGCAGGCGACGCCTTCATCTTCGGCTTTATGCGCTAGCATAGGCCCGACGACGACATCGCCGATCGCATAGACGCCCTTCACGCTGGTTGCATAATGCCCATCGGTCTTAATGCGGCCGCGCTCGTCGAGATCTATGCCGGCTTCCTTCAAACCAAGCTTGTCCGTGTAAGGCACGCGGCCGGTTGCAACGAGAATAACATCCGCGTCCATCGCCTCGGCAGCGCCGTCGCCTTTTGCCGGCTCGACCTGCGCTTTCAGCCGATTGCCCGACGAGTCCACGCTCGTGACCTTGGTGCCGAGCCTGAATTTAAAACCCTGCTTTTCAAGAATCCGCTGAAACTGCTTGGCGACCTCGCCGTCCATGCCCGGCAGGATGCGATCGAGATATTCGACAACGGTCACCTCGGCGCCCAGTCGCTTCCACACCGAACCGAGTTCGAGCCCGATAACGCCAGCGCCAATCACAAGGAGCTTTTCCGGCACCTTGTCGAGCGCGATCGCGCCGGTCGACGACACGATGCGTTTCTCGTCGATCTCGATGCCCTTGAGCTGCGCAACCGCCGACCCTGTCGCAATGACGATATTTTTGGCCTCGACGGTCTGCGCGTTGCCGTCGGCGGACGTGACTTCGACCTTGCCCGCGCCCAGCACTTTACCGATGCCCATGATAGCATCGATCTTATTCTTCTTCAGAAGAAACTCGACACCCTTCACGTTGCCATCGATGCCTTGTTGCTTGAAGTTCATCATGGCTGGCAGATCGAGCGAGGGCTGATTCACCATCACGCCCATCTTCGCGAAGGAATGACCGGCTTCCTCGAACATTTCGGATGCGTAGAGCAGCGCTTTCGACGGCATGCAGCCTACGTTGAGGCAGGTGCCCCCGAATGTCGGATTCTTCTCGACGACAGCCACCTTCATGCCGAGCTGCGCCGCGCGGATCGCGCAGACGTAGCCGCCGGGGCCGGTGCCGATAACAATGAGATCGTAGGAAACCATAAGAACAGTCCTGCTAAAAGCCGTGAGGCGTTGTCTTGCTAGCGCCCACCCGAGACATCGAGGATCGCCGACGTCACATAGGATGCTTCGTCCGACATGAGCCAGACGATGGCGTTGGCGATTTCGTCCGCGGTGCCGACGCGCTTCATCGGCACATTGTGTGCTAGTCGCTGCGCACGATCGGGTTCGCCGCCGCTGGCATGAATTTCCGTATCGATCAGACCCGGTCGAATGCCGGCGACACGAATGCCTTCATTCGCGACTTCATAGCCGAGCCCGATGGTAAAGCTATCGATCGCGCCCTTCGATGCGGCGTAATCGACATACGTGTTTGGCGAGCCGAGCTTGGCTGCGACGGACGACAGATTGACGATGACGCCACCTTCGCCGCCATGTTT
>JANMAN010000196.1:0-4580 GCA_031359885.1 Tardiphaga sp.
GGATACCAAGGCAGAGGCCAGAAAATCGTCGGCCTTGTCCCACAGGACAGCCGCGATCTGTGCCGACGGGACAATCTCGAAACCAGGCGTGCGCGCCAAAAACGCAGCGATCTGCGCGTTGTTTTCCTGGTGCAGCACCGAGCACGTCACATAGACCAGCCGCCCGCCGGCCTTCACCAGCGCCGCGCCGCGATCGAGCACGGTGACCTGATCCTTCAGCCGCACGTCGAGCGCGCCGGGGCGCATTCGCCATTTGGCGTCGGGATTGCGCCGCCATGTGCCGGTGCCTGTACAGGGCGCGTCGATCAGCACCAGATCGGCGGATGCGCTGATATCGGAGAGCGTATCGTTCGGCCCCTTCGGCGTGCGCACATCGCAATTGTGAATGCCTGCGCGGGACAGCCGCTCATAGATCGGCGCGAGCTGCCGCTTGTCGTGATCGGTCGCGATGAGCCGGCCCTTGCCCTGCATCATCGCGGCCAGCGCCAATGTCTTGCCGCCGGCACCTGCGCAAAGGTCGATCACCTGCTCGCCAGGTTTAGCACCGGAAAACAAAGTCGCGAGTTGCGAGCCTTCGTCCTGCACCTCGACATGGCCCTTGATGAAATCCTCCTCGGCATGGATGCCGGGATTGCGCGCGTCCGCGCCGAGGTCGATGCGCAATCCGAGCGGCGACCACGGCGTCGGCGTAACGCCGAGATGCGCCATCGACGCCTGCACTTTGTCGCGCTTCGCATGCAGCGTGTTGACGCGCATATCGAGCGGTGCGCGGCTCGCCATCGCAGCGGCTTCCGCTGCGCGGTCGTCGCCGAACACTTGCGCGAGATGGCCGTCGAGCCATTCGGGAAAGTCGCCCGCGACATGCGCCGGTGCGTCAGCGATATTGCGCGACGACAAAGCCGCGTGTTCGGCATCTGTCAGCGCGGCGGGTGCGAAACGGCCGCCGTCGCAGAACGCGGATATCGCGTCGGCGTCCATGCCGCGCTCGCGCTTCAACATGCCGAGAACGCGCGCGCGCGGCGTGTCGCTGTCCATGATCCAGGCCGAAGACGCGCGGCGGCGCAGCACATCGAAGACGAGGCCGGCGATCGCAGCGCGGTCGCCGGATCCCGCGTAGCGATGCGCGGTGCCCCATTCCTTCAATGCCTTTGCGGCCGGCACCCGATCGGTCTCGATCGTCGCGATCAGATCGATTGCGGCGGACAGCCGCGCGGCAGGCGTCATATCGCGACCGTCGCCAGCAGCATCTTCAGCGCGAAATAAATCCACATCGCCATCAGCACCAACGTGCCGGAGAAGAAAGCCATTGCCCGCGGCTGCAACGCATTCGACGTGACGAAAATGCCGGCATGCGCATAGCGCGTAATGACAAATATCCAGGACAGCGTCACGAGCACGAGATCGATCCGGCGCAACGGCAGGCCGATCGCGATCAGCGCATAAAATAGAACGGGGATTTCAAACTGGTTGCGGAAGCACTCGCCGAACTGCGCTGCGCGGGTCGGCCATTTTACCGTGCCGGAGATGATGTCGTTCGGTTTCGCCTGCCCCGTCTTCATTGCGCGCATGCGATTGCCGGCCATGCCGAAGAACAGCGCGAATGTTAGCGCGACCAGCACGAAGACGGGCAGCAGAACCATTTGGACGGACATCGCAAACCTTTATGAAAAACTACGCCGTCGTCCTTCGAGACGCGCGAAGATGCACGCTCCTCAGGATGACGGCTCTACCAGTCCAACGTCATCCTGACATGCTCATTGCGGTCACGCACTTGCGTGGCCGCAATGAGCCTCGAAGGATGGACTCCGCAATCAGACCTTATCCGGCCCGACGCGCACGAGCTGCTTGCCGAAATTCGCGCCTTTCAGGAGACCCATGAAAGCTTCCGGCGCGCTGTCGAGACCTTCGGTGACGAACTCTTTGTACTTCACCTTGCCCTCGCGCACCCACTGCGACATGTCGCGCAGGAAATCGCCGTGACGCGCAGCGAAATCGCTGACGATGAAACCGCGGATCGTGAGCCGCTTGGTCAGCACCGCGCGCATCATGGTGCCCGCCCATTTCGGCGTCGTCGATTCCGTCGCGTTGTAGCCTGCAATGAGACCGCAGACAGGCATGCGCGCGAACGCGTTCAGCAGCGGAAACACCGCCTCGAACACTTCGCCGCCGACATTCTCGAAATAGACGTCGATGCCTTTCGGGCACGCCGCCTTCAGCTTAGCTTTGAAGTCGGGATCGCGATGGTCGATACAATCGTCGAAGCCCAGCTCGGTCTTCACGTAATCGCACTTGTCCTTGCCGCCGGCGATGCCGATGGCGCGCGCGCCCTTGATCTTGGCGATCTGCCCGACCGCCGAACCCACCGCACCGGAGGCCGCCGCCACGACGACGGTCTCGCCCGCCTGCGGCTTGCCGATATCCAGCAAGCCCGTATAGGCCGTCATGCCGGGCATGCCGAGCACGCCCACTGCGGTGGAAATCGGACCGGCGGACGGATCGATCTTGCGCAGACCCTTGCCGTCGGACACCGCATGCGTTTGCCAGCCGGTATGCGAGAGCACGACGTCGCCCGCCTTGAACGACGGGTTATGCGACGCGATCACTTCGGACACCGTGCCGCCTTCCATGGTCCCGCCGATCGGCACCGGCTGCGCATAGGACGGGCCGTCGCTCATGCGGCCGCGCATATAGGGATCGAGCGACAGCCAGATCGTGCGCAAGAGTACCTCGCCGTCCTTCGGCGTCGGCGCGTCCAGCGTTTCGAGTTTGAAATCGCTCGGCTTCGGTTCGCCGTTGGGGCGTGCGGCCAGGGTGATGCGCTTGGCGGATTGGGTCATGATGTCCTCCGTTGTTTTTTGATTGGTCGTCAGGCGGTGAGTTTGGCCAGCGCAGCGTCGAACGCCGTCGCTGCGGACGGCAGGTCTTTAAAAGACGCGCCGCTATCGGCGGATTGTTTCTGCTTCTCGGTCGCGCTGGGGCGAATGTCGGCGATCGGCTTCGCGCCGTCGAGCATGGCGGCTGGCGCGATGACGTGAAATTCGTGGCTGTCGACCGGCTGGTCTTTCAACAGAAACACGCCGAGGGAGACGATGTCGTTGCCGCGCCGGTGCGAGATGTAGCGCTCCACCGCGACAGATCCGTCGCGCTGCATGCCGCCCAGTTTTGCGCGGCCGTCGCTGCCGAACAGCTTGTGCGCGCGAAAGCCTTTGATGCCTTCGGACCGCGCCTTGGCGGTGTCTTCGGTGAGATCGTATTTCGCCGCCATCTCCTTGCCGACCGCCGCGATCTGCTCGGACATCGTGTGTTCGAATTCCTTGACCTCGGTGCGCGGCTTGCTGACGCCGCCGCGCGGCTTGTTGGCACCACGCTTCTCGAGCTCCGCCTTGCAAGTATCGACCAACGCGGCCACGCCCTTGCGCTCGGCATTGGCCATCAGGTTCTTGAGGTCCGGGCTCGATAGCGCGGCAATTTTTTCGTCAGTCCAGTCGACCATAATATTCAACAATCTTTTCGGTGCAGAGGATGTCAGCATCGCCGTCGCGGGAAGCCCGCGGGGCGCAGGCCACGATTGGCGGCAAGTTCCAGTGTAGCCCGTTTAGCAGCGCAATGGGGTTCTAATTGGGCCAGGTGCGGCCTACACGCCGCCTGGATAATTGGGGCTCTCGCGGGTGATCGTCACGTCATGGACGTGGCTTTCGCGCAAGCCCGCGCCGGTGATGCGGACGAATTGCGCCTTGTCGTGAAATTCCGTGAGATTTTTCGCGCCGACATAGCCCATCGCGGCGCGCAGTCCACCGGCGAGCTGGTGCATCACATTGCCGACTGGGCCCTTATACGGCACCTGCCCTTCGATCCCTTCGGGCACGAGTTTCAGCGTGTCCTTGATGTCCTGCTGAAAATAACGGTCGGCCGACCCACGTGCCATCGCGCCGACCGAGCCCATGCCGCGATAGGCTTTGTAAGAACGGCCCTGCCACAGGAATACCTCGCCCGGCGTCTCGTCGGTGCCGGCGAGCAGCGAGCCGACCATCGCGATGTCCGCGCCGGCCGCCAGCGCCTTGGCGAGATCGCCGGAATATTTGATGCCGCCGTCGGCGATGACGGGAATGTTGACCTTCTTCGCAGCTTCCACGGCGTCCATGATCGCGGTGAGCTGGGGAACGCCGACACCGGCGACGATACGCGTGGTGCAGATCGAGCCCGGTCCGATGCCGACCTTGATCGCGTCCGCGCCGGCATCGATCAGCGCTTGCGCGCCTTCGGTGGTCGCGATGTTGCCGGCGATCACCTGGACCGCGTTCGACAGACGCTTGATGCGGTTGACGGCTTCGAGCACGCGCGCCGAATGACCATGCGCGGTATCGACCACGATCACGTCGACGCCGGCATCGATCAGCCGTTCGGTGCGCTCATGGCCGCCGTCGCCGACCGTCGTCGCCGCCGCCACGCGCAAACGGCCCTGCGAATCCTTGCTGGCGAGCGGGTGCGCGACCGCCTTCTCCATGTCCTTGACCGTGATCAGGCCGACGCAGCGGTATTCGTCATCGACCACGAGCAGCTTCTCGATGCGATGCTGGTGC
>JANMAN010000204.1:0-1953 GCA_031359885.1 Tardiphaga sp.
CCGGGCTTGCCGATGTCGAAGGCTTCGGGCGCATAGAACGCGCCGGCGGCGACCAGCACCGCGGCCATGCCGACCAGGGAGTGAAACGCCGCGACCAGTTCCGGCATCGACGTCATCGGCACCCGGCGCGCGATCACCGCGCCGACACCGCCGCCAATGGCGACGCCCAAAACCACCAGCACCCAGCCGAGGCCGTCCGCCGGCGGATGCGCCGCCAGCGTGGTCGCGACCGCGATCGCCATACCGATCATGCCAAAGAAATTGCCCTGACGGCTCGAGGCGGGGCTCGACAGCCCGCGCAGCGACAGGATGAACAGGACGCCGGCGACCAGATACAGCAGTGCAGCGAGATTGGCGTTCATCGGGCTGCCCTTACTTCTTTTTCTTCTGGTACATCGCGAGCATGCGCTGCGTCACCAGAAAGCCGCCAAAGATATTCACCGATGCGAAAATCAGCGCGATGAAGCCGAAGCCGCGCGCCCAGACCCCGCCGCTACCAACCATCGAGACGCCGACCGCGAGCAGGGCACCGACCACGATCTCCTCGGTGATCGTGGTCGGTGCGCTGCTCGCGGTCGGCGTTCCGCTGGCGGGCTCCGGCACGGGCTGGGCGCGCGCTTTCGGCTTTATCGCGCTGATCTTTGCGTCGGTGAATATTTTCGGCGGCTTTTTGGTCACGCAGCGAATGCTCGCGATGTACCAGAAGAAAAAGAAGTGAGCCGCAAGGTTCGTTTCGCGACCGCTGATTTTGGGATGACGGGTACAACGGGGCCTTTTCAATGAACGCCAATCTCGCCGCATTTTTGTATCTCGTCGCGGGCGTCCTGTTCATCCTGTCGCTGCGCGGGCTGTCCAGCCCGGCGTCCAGCCGGCAGGGCAACTTCCTCGGCATGGCCGGCATGGCGATCGCGGTCGCGACCACGCTTGCCGCAAGTCCGCCGGCTGATTTTCTCGGTTGGGTGCTGGTGATCCTCGGGGTCGGCATCGGCGGCGGCGCGGGTGCGGTCATCGCACGTAAAGTGCCGATGACGTCGATGCCCGAGTTGGTCGCGGCGTTCCACTCGCTGGTCGGCATGGCCGCGGTGCTGGTCGCTGCCGGCGCGTTTTATGCGCCCGAAGCGTTCGGCATCGGCACACGCGGCAATATCAATGCGGCGAGCCTGATCGAAATGTCGCTCGGCGTCGCCATCGGCGCGCTTACCTTCACCGGATCGGTCATCGCGTTCGCGAAACTCTCGGGCCGCATGAGCGGCTCGCCCATCATCCTGCCGGCGCGTCACATCATCAATATTGCGCTGGCGATCGCGCTGGTGGTGTTCATCGTCGGGCTGGTCAAGTCGGGTAGCGCGGTCGATTTCTGGCTGATCACCGTCATCGCGCTCGCGCTCGGCGCGCTGCTCATCATTCCGATCGGCGGCGCGGACATGCCGGTCGTCATCTCGATGTTGAATTCCTACTCGGGCTGGGCCGCGGCCGGCATCGGCTTTACCCTCGGCAATTCGGCGCTCATCATCACCGGCGCATTGGTCGGCTCGTCCGGCGCGATCCTGTCCTACATCATGTGCCACGCGATGAACCGCAGTTTCATCTCGGTCATATTAGGCGGCTTCGGCGGCGAGACCGCGGCGGCGGGCGCTGGTGCGTCCGGCGAAGTGCGTCCGGTGAAGCTGGGCTCTGCCGACGACGCTGCTTTCATCATGAAGAATGCCCAGAAGGTGATCATCGTGCCGGGCTACGGCATGGCCGTCGCGCAGGCACAGCATGCGCTCCGCGAGTTGGCCGATCAGCTCAAGAAGGAAGGCGTCGAGGTCAAATACGCCATTCATCCGGTGGCGGGCCGCATGCCCGGCCACATGAACGTGCTGCTGGCCGAAGCGAACGTCCCCTATGACGAGGTGTTCGAGTTGGAAGACATCAACTCGGAATTCGCGCAGGCCGACGTCGCCTTCGTGA
>JANMAN010000222.1:0-4079 GCA_031359885.1 Tardiphaga sp.
CTTCAAGGACGATGGCGAGCTGCTTCGAGGCTTCCTTGACCTCGACGACGTCGCCGACCTTCAGCTTGTAGCTGGAGATGTTGACGCGCTTGCCGTTCACCTTGACGTGGCCGTGATTGATGAACTGGCGTGCGGCGAAAATCGTCGACACGAACTTCGAACGGTACACGACCGTGTCGAGGCGGCGCTCCAACAGGCCGATCAGGTTCTCGCCCGAATCGCCTTTCAGGCGGCTCGCTTCGACGTAGATGCTGTGGAACTGGCGTTCCGAAATGTTGGCGTAGTAGCCCTTGAGCTTCTGCTTGGCACGGAGCTGCGTGCCGAAATCCGAGAGCTTGCCCTTGCGGCGTTGGCCGTGCTGGCCGGGGCCGTATTCACGCTTGTTGACCGGCGATTTGGGGCGGCCCCAAATGTTCTGGCCCATACGACGGTCGATTTTATACTTGGCTTCATTACGCTTGGTCATCGCGTCCTCGATAGTGGGATGATGGGTGAGGAAACGCGCCCTCCTGTGCTTCAAGGATATTCCGAAGAATCTTGCCCGAAGCCGACAGGCCCAGCCCTCAAGCGAGGGGCGAACCACGGGTCGCGAAACGCAACGCGGGCCGTAAACGGCCCGCGAGCAAGGGGTGTGTAGGCAGAAATCCGCCGAGTGTCAACGAAAAGGGCTTATTTCGCAGCCACGGGCGTCGCCACCGGCTTGCCTTCCTCGACGACGTAAACCGCCATTAGCTTCAATGGCTTGTCGCCGGTCTTGACGTCGTGCTCGACGCCCGCCGGGACCGCATAGGAATCGCCGGCCTTGAGCAGTTGATCCGGTTTGCCCGCCACGATCAGCGTGGCCTCGCCTTCGACGACATAGCCGGTATCGACGCCCGGATGGGTGTGGCGGCCGGCAAGCGTGTTGGGTGCGATCTCGGCGATCACGGTGACGATGTTGTAGCCCTTCGGAAATTCGATCTTCTGAAGTGGCGTGCGCTTGATGCCCTGAGCCATGGCGGCACTGGACCCGAGAAGTGCGAGTGCGGTCGTTGCGATCAGAATTTTCTTGATCATGTTGGTCTCCTCCCAATCACAGCAGGGTAGCAGCGGTCGGACGAAAATCCAGCGCCATTGCAATGACGCTCACGCCAGCACGCGCCCGCCGAAGAACGGATCGAGCGACGCCGCGCGCGGATGTCGACGACCGGACGTGAAGATCATCGATGCTGTGGCGGTCGCCGCACTGTCATGCGGGCCGAGCAGATTGGCGACCCGTCGCGCGATCGCCGGTGCCGGATCGATCCACGCCACCCGCCATGGCGCCAGCGCCTTGAGCCGATCCAGCAGCAGCGGATAATGCGTGCAGGCCAGCACCACGACGTCGGTGCGCAGATCGCCGCCGTCGATGTCGGCCACGAAGGCCGGCGCGATCTCGGCCAGAATGTCGTCGTCGCTGACCGAGCCGCCGCCGAGTTGCGCTTCGGCCAACGACGGCAGGTTCGGGCAGCCGACCAGCGTGACGGTGCAGGCCTGCGCGAAATCCCGCACCAGCGCGTGGGTGTATTCGCGTTTCACGGTGCCCATCGTCCCCAATACCGACACGCGCTTCGTCTTAGAGGCCGCGCAGGCCGGCTTCACCGCCGGCACGGTGCCGACGAACGGCACGCCATAGGCCGCGCGCAGATGCGACAACACCAGCGTAGACGCGGTGTTGCAGGCGATCACGACCAGATCGGGCGCATGCGTGGCGATCAACTCGCCGACCAGCGGCACGACGCGCGCGACGATCTCGTCCTCGCTGTGGTGGCCGTAGGGGAAGAACGCGTCGTCGGCGACATAGACGATGTCGGCAGCCGGGCACGCGGCCACGATCTCGCGCAGCACCGTGAGGCCGCCGAGACCGGAATCGAAAACGAGGATGGTGGACGCGCCGGACACACCGCAGTTTTGAACGATTCTGGTTACCATCCGGTTGTCATCGCATCGTAAATTTCGCAAAGACGATCGAACGAGGTCGATCATGCTGCGGAATTCCACGACGAGTTGGGGCAGCGTCTCCCGCGCCTTCCATTGGGGCCTCGGCCTCGTCGTGATCGGGATGCTCGGCTACGGCTGGTGGATGAACCACATCGCCGCGCGCCCCGACCGGCTGTTTCATCGGTCCGTTCATGCCGATATCGGCTACGTCGTGCTGCTTCTGATGGTCATCAGACTGATCTGGCGCGCGATGAACCCGACCCCCGCGCCGCCGCCGGCTGCGCCGATCTGGGAGCGCGTCGCAGCGAAAATCAGCCATTGGGGGCTGTATGCCATCACCATGATCGTCGCCTTGCTGGGCTGGGCCCATTCCGGCGCACACAAGCCCGACTATGCCGACTGGTTCGGGCTGTTTCGCATCCCGCAATTCACATCCGAGAACAAAGCCGACGCGCAGTTTTACGAGGACTGGCACATTTGGCTGGCCTACGGGCTGATCGGCCTGGTGACGATCCACATCCTCGCGGCGCTGTATCATCTGATGGTCAAGGACGACGACGTGGCCAGCCGGATGATCGTCGGCGAATGACGTGTCATTCCGGGGCTCGGCCGGCTCTTGCCGGACGAGAACCCGGAATCTCATCGAGTTCGTCGTGCCTAGACTACTGAGATTCCGGGTTCGCTCGCAGCTATCGCTGCTCGCGCCCCGGAATGACGTGAACGCTAAACCGGCAGCAAGGCCTGGTGCGCGCCGTCCGGCAACACGACGCGAACCGTATCGCCCGGCCGCACGTCGCCGCCGGCAAAGACGATGCTCATGATTCCGGCCTTGCGGATCAGCGACCCGTCGGCGGCTTTGTCGAGCGTCGCGGCCATCAGGCCGGTCTGAAACCGATCGAGCTGGATGCAGGGGTTGCGCAGGCCGGTGATTTCGACGACGGCGCTGTCGCCGAGATTCAGCCGCGTGCCCTGCGGCAGCGACAGCAGGTCGATTCCTACCGTGGTGACGTTCTCGCCGAGATCGCCGGGCTTCACGACGAAGCCTTTGCCGGCGAGGTCGTCGAACAGCTCGGCCTGAAGGAGATGCACTTGCCGCAGATTGGGCTGCGTCGGATCGCGCCGCACCCGCGAGCGATGCTTCACGGTGACGCCGGCATGGGCGTCGCCCTCGACGCCAAGGCCTTCGACGATGCGGATGCTCAAGGACGGCGTCTTGCTGAAATGATGACCGCGGCGCTGCGCGACGGCGAGGATGGTAGGCATCATATGGAGCCTTAAGATGAACGCGTCACCGCGATGAAAACGTCATCCTGAGGTGCGAGGGCTGCCGGCGACCTCTTCGTCGTCAGGCCGCCCGAGCCTCGAAGGATGTGCCGCAGGCCGCCGCCCTTCGAGGCGCGCTGCAAGAGCGCACGCACCTCAGGGTGACGGCCTGTATCACCCAAACACCCGCGCGAAAATCGTATCGACGTGCTTGAAGTGATAACCGAGGTCGAACTGCTCCTCGATCTCGGCATCCGACAGATGCGTCTTCACGTCGGCATCGGCCTTGAGCAACGTCTGGAAGTCGCCTTCGCCGCGCCACACCGGCATCGCGTTGCGCTGCACGAGCCGATACGCATCCTCGCGCGAACAGCCCTTCTGCGTCAGCGCGATCAGCAAACGCTGCGAGTGAACGAGGCCGCCGAGGCGATCGAGATTCTTCTGCATATTCTGCGGGTAGACCAGCAGCTTCTCGACCACGCCGGCCAAACGATTCAACGCGAAATCCAGCGTCACCGTCGCGTCGGGTCCGAACATGCGCTCGGCCGACGAATGCGAAATGTCGCGCTCGTGCCACAGCACGACGTTCTCCATCGCGGGCGTCACGTAAGCGCGGACCATGCGCGCCAGACCCGTGATGTTTTCCGTCAGCACCGGGTTGCGCTTGTGCGGCATCGCCGACGAGCCCTTCTGCCCTTCCGAGAAAAACTCCTCGGCTTCCAGCACTTCGGTGCGCTGCATGTGGCGGATTTCCGTCGCGAGCCGCTCCATCGACGAGGCGATGACGCCCAAGGTCGCGAAGAACATCGCGTGGCGGTCGCGCGGAATCACCTGCGTCGAGATCGGCTCAGGGACGA
>JANMAN010000232.1:0-3989 GCA_031359885.1 Tardiphaga sp.
AAGGCGATGAAGCCAAGCGCCGGCAGAAAGCCCCACATCAGCGCATCAACGAAACGTCCGGCATCGGCGGCCAGCGCTGGCTCCTGCGCGAACAGCAGCATCACGCCTTCGGTGTGCCACAGCACGACCCACGCCGGCACGGAGATCAGACCCGCCGACCAAAGTCCCTGCCTGAACGTGCGACGGACATCGCGCACGACTTTTCGTTTGCGGCCGAAGGCTTCGGCCATCATCGGCGATGTCGCGGTGATGACGCCGATCGCGAAAATCAAAATAGCGATGTAGAGGTTCGCCCCGAGCGTGCCGGCGGCAAGTTCATGCGCACCTAAACGTCCGAGCACGATCACGTCGGTCGTGGTCAGCGCGATCTGCGCGAGATTCGTCAACACCAACGGCCAGCCGAGCGCCAATGTCGCGCGCAGTTCGGTCATCCACGCACGTCGCGTGGCGGTGTCATGTTTCATGCTGAAGGGCATCGGCTGGCTATGCGGGAGCGGCGTGATGGAATTGGGGCGGGGTTAAAATATGCCGGCTGCAATACCACAACCTCACCGTCATACGCGGGCGAGCATGCCTCTTCGCATGCGATGACCCGCGTATCCATCAATCTTGATGAAAAATTTTCAAAGATGATGGATGGCCGGATCAAGTCCGGCCATGACGGCAGTGCGTGGATTAGGTGTCAAAATCTCCCGCGCCCACCCAAAACACTTCGCCTTCGGAGTCTTCGGTATCCAGCCACAGCAGCGGCAGACCCGGAAACGCATCGTTCATCGCCGGACGGCAGCGACCGATCTCGCAGAGCAATCCACCTTGGGGCGTCAGATGCGCTTTCGCATCGGCCATGATGCGTCGCACGATATCGAGCCCATCGTCGCCGCCGTCGAATGCCATCGCCGGCTCGTGGCGGCATTCGCGCGGCAGCGCAGCCATGCCCTGCGCATCGACATATGGCGGGTTGCTGATGATGAGATCGTACCGCGTGCCGCCGAGCGGCTTGAACAGATCGCCTTTGTAAAGCGTGACGCGATCGTCGAGGTCGTAATCCGAGACATTGCGCGCGGCGACCTTCAACGCATCCGCCGATAGATCGACCGCATCCACGCGCGCATTCGGGAAACGATGCGCAGCTAATATCGCGAGGCAACCCGAGCCGGTGCAGAGATCGAGTACGCTTTCGATCGCATTCGGATCGTCGATCAACGAGCCGTCGTCTCCACTTAAACGCGTATCGAGCAGTTCGCCAATGAACGAGCGCGGCACAATGGTGCGTTCGTCCACATAAAACGGCAGTCCGCGCATGTAGATTTTGTTTAATAGATAAGCCGTCGGTATGCGCGTGCGGATGCGCGCGTCGATCACCGAGAGAATTTGTTTCGCTTCGGCCTGCGTCACGCGGGCTTGTGCGAACATCTCGAACCGGTCGGGGTGGAGATGCAGGACCTCACCGACGATGAAGGCTGCCTCAGCAATCGGATCGGTCGTGCCATGGGCGAACACGACCTCCGTTTCGGCGAAGCGGCTGACGGCATAACGCACAAAATCGAACAGCGTGACGAGATCGCCCGATTTGACGGGCATTTGTTTGGCGCGTGACGCGACTTTTTTCACGGCGCGCGCCATCACGAATTGTCCCAACGCGTAAGAGCCTCATCGTCGCGCGCGTGCGTTTCGACCCATTGCTTGCCGCCAGCGGTGTCTTCGTGCTTCCAGAACGGGGCATTTGCCTTGAGGTAATCCATCAGGAATTCCGCTGCATGGAACGCGGCTTGCCGATGCGCCGACGCCGTCACCACGAGCACGATGTTCTCGCCGGGAAGAATACGTCCAACGCGGTGGATGATCGTCAGACCCGTCAGCGGCCAGCGCGCAATCGCAATATCCGCGTGGCGCGCGATCTCGGCTTCGGCCATGTCGGGATAATGTTCGAGCGTCAGCGCTGCGGTTTCGCCGCCGCGACAGACGCCGCAGAACGTGACGACAGCGCCGATGTCGGTACGGCCGGCACTAAGCGCTGCGATTTCGGCGGCGGTGTCGAAATCGGATTGCTGGATGCGGATCGTCGTCGGTACGGACACGACGACCTAACCGCCCGTCATCGGCGGGAAGAACGCGATTTCGCGCGCGCCTGCAATGGACGCCTCAGCCTTGACATGGGCGTGGTCGATCGCGGCGCGGATCACCTTCGGCTTGTCGAACGCATGAGCGTATTCGTCGCCGCGCTGCGTCAGCCACGCGATCAGATCGCCGACCGTCTGCACTGCCGCCGGTGGCTCGATCGTCTCTTCGGTCTTGCCGATGCGTTCGCGCACCCAGGCGAAATACTTGACCTTCATGCATCCTCCCCGATGAGGTGATGGATGCCGGCACGGAAATAATCCCAACCGGTATAGATCGTGAAGATCGCGGAAATCCACAGCAGCACGATTCCGATCAGCGAGGTGTATGGGATCACCTGATCGCCGGCCTCGCCGGCCAACAGAAATCCGATCGCCACCAGTTGCACGGTGGTCTTCCATTTGGCGAGCTTCGTCACCGGCACACTGACGCGCAATTCGGCGAGATATTCGCGCAGGCCCGAAACCAAAATCTCGCGGCAGAGAATAACGATAGCCGCCCACAACGTCGCGCCACGGATCGAAAAATCCGCCGCGAGCATCAACAGGCAAGACGCCACCAGCAGCTTGTCGGCGATCGGATCGAGCATGCGGCCGAACGCCGACTGTTGATCCCAGATGCGCGCGTAATACCCGTCGAGAAAATCCGTTACCGCCGCTGCGATGAACACCGCGAGCGCGACCCAGCGCAGCCACAGCGGGCCTTCCAGGATCGACTGCCAATAGATGCACGCGACCACCACCGGCACCGCCGCGATGCGGGCATAGGTCAGCATGTTCGGAACCGACATCGAACGGCGCGTCGGAGTTCGGGTGGAGACTGTGTTCATGGGACTTACCAATACTGCCGACGCCGTCCGGTCAACCTATGCCATAGCAGATGTGCGTCGCCGCGACACAACGCATCACCGTTGCACCGGGCCAGGATGGAAGAAATCGAAGATCTTCTTGGCGCTCTCGGCGGATACGCCGGGAACCTTGCCGAGGTCGGTCAGCGACGCTCGCTCGATAGCTTTCAACGTACCGAAATGGTGCAGCAGCGCCCGTTTGCGGGAGGGGCCGATGCCTGGAATTTCCTGCAAGCCCGCCTCGCGAATGTCCTTCTTGCGCAAAGTGCGATGCGACCCGATGACGAAGCGATGCGCCTCGTCGCGCAGCCGCTGAATGAAATACAGCACGGGGTCGCGGGGTTCGAGCTTGATCGCCGGCTTGTCCGGCAGGAACAGCGTCTCGCGGCCGGCGTCGCGGTCCGGCCCCTTTGCGACAGCCACAAGCCCCACATCCTTGAGGCCAAGTGCGTCGAAAATCTCGCGGGCCGCGTTGAGCTGGCCGCGGCCGCCGTCGATGATGACCAAATCGGGCCATTGCGGCACGGCGTCATCGTCCTTGAGTTTCTGGACCTCGCCTTCGACCGGCGGCGCAAGCAGGCGCTTGAAGCGGCGCTCCAGCACCTCGCGCATCATGCCGTAATCGTCGCCCGGCGTGAGCCCTTCGGATTTGATGTTGAACTTACGGTATTGGTTTTTGATAAACCCGTCCGGCCCTGCCACGATCATCGCGCCGACGGCATTGGTGCCCATGATGTGACTGTTGTCGTAGACCTCGATCCGCTTCGGCGGATGCGGCAGTTGCAAAACCGACACAAGGCCTTGCAGGAGCCTGGTTTGTGTCGCGGTGTCCGCGAGCTTGCGGCCGAGCGCTTCGCGCGCGTTGGTCAGCGCATGCGCGACCAGCTCTTTCTTCTCGCCGCGCTGCGGCGTCGAGACTTCGACCTTGAACCCGGCTTTGACCGCGAGCGCATCGGCCAACAGGTCGCTTTCCTCGATTCCATGCGACAGCAGGATCAGCTTCGGCGGCGGTTTGTCGTCGTAG
>JANMAN010000237.1:0-16245 GCA_031359885.1 Tardiphaga sp.
TCCTTCTCGTGCGTCGCGCCCGCGATCGGCCGGTTGATGTTGGCGAACCGGCCGCCATTGTCCTTATTCCACTGCCAGACGTTCGGTGGCGTGTAGGTGGTGTCGCTGGTCATGTGGTCATCCCTGTCATGCGTCGTGGCATTGTCGATGCGGTGCCGCGTCTTCTAACGCAGATCGCGGCGCCCGTCCGCAAAAGCTCATTTGACGACGACGATCCCGATCATGCCGGCTTCGCGATGCCCCGGTATCAAACAGGCGTATTCGAACTCGCCGGCCTTCGTGAATCGCCAGACGAACTCGCCGGCGTTCTTCGCGGCGAGCGTCTTACCGTTCGGTTCGTCGTGCTCCATGTCGGGGTTGGTTTTCATCTCCTCGACATGTTTGAGATTGTCCGCCGTGCTCGCCAGAACGAATTCATGTTCGAGCAGCCCGTCGTTGCGCAGGACGAACTTCACCTGCTCGCCCTTCTTCACGTCCAGCCTTGCCGGCGAGAACATCATCTTGCCGTCCGCTTCACCCATCGTGACCTGCACGATCCTGGCGGGCTTTTTTGCATCGCCGGGTTCGCCGGCTGAAAACGCCTCGTGGTGCGCGTAGCCCGAATGACCTGCTTCGGCCCACACGGCGGACGGCAGCATCGCCATCGCTCCGAGCGCTGCGAACATCGCTTTGATTTTCATATGAATTCCCTCTGTCGATCGGCTTGCTGCATTGAGCATTCAGCTATTACCCGACCATGCCCATCGGCGAAACTAACGATGATGTCACCGGATAGATCGGGTGGCCGAGCGGCTATCTGCCAAACGGAAGTCGTGGCCGCCCCGCCCTACTCCGCGGCGACCTGAGTCACGCGATCGTCGTCCGGCGCGCGCTGCTCGGAATTCGTGGGACGTCCCCAATGCGACAGGGCCTCCGACACGCGGTCGAGATAGACATAGATCACGGGGGTCGTGAACAGCGTCAGAACCTGGCTGACAAGAAGACCACCGACCATCGCATAGCCGAGCGGCTGACGGATTTCGGACCCCGTGCCGGTGCCGAGCATCAGCGGCACGCCACCGAGCATCGCAGCCATCGTCGTCATCATGATCGGCCGGAAGCGCAGCAAGGCCGCCTTGCGCACCGCCGCCTCGGCCGGGAGCTTGTCGTCGCGCTCCGCCGAGATCGCGAAATCGACCATCATGATTCCGTTCTTCTTCACGATGCCGATCAGCAGAACGATACCGATCAATGCGATGAGGCTGAAGTCGAAGCCGAACAGCATCAAGGTCGCGAGCGCGCCGACGCCGGCGGACGGCAGCGTCGAGAGAATCGTGATCGGGTGAATGTAGCTTTCATACAGAATGCCGAGGATCAGATAGACCACCACCAGCGCGGCGACGATCAGCAACGGCACCGAACTCAGCGATTGCTGAAACGCCTGCGCCGTACCCTGAAATGTTCCGCTCACCGTGGTCGGCGCGCCGATCTCCGTCATGGCCGCCTGCACCGCTTCGGTGGCCTGCCCGAGCGCCACGCCCTGCGCGAGGTTGAAGCTGATCGTGATCGCCGGAAACTGGCCTTGATGGCTGATCGACAGCGGCCGCACCGGCACGCTGCTCCATTTCGCGAAGGCCGATAGCGGCACCTGATCGCCTGTTGCCGGCGACTTGATATAGATTTTGTCGAGCGACCCAATGTCGCCCTGCAGTTCGGGCAGGATTTCCAGAATGACGTGGTAGCTGTTGAGCTGTGTGAAATACTGCGTGACCTGACGCTGACCGAACGCATCATACAACGTGTCGTCGATCAGTTGCGGTTGGATGCCGAAACGCGAGGCCTGATCGCGATCGATCGTCAGCGTCAGCGTTGTCCCGTTGGTCTGCTGGTCGGTCGCGACGTCGCGCAAACCGTCGAGGGTCTTCATCTTGGCGAGGATCTTCGGCGCCCATTCGTTCAACTCGGCCAGATTCGGATCCTGCAACGTGTATTCGTATTGGGTGCGCGACGCGCGCCCGCCGACCCGTACGTCCTGCGCCGCCTGCATGAACAGCCGCGCGCCCTGAACCTTTTCAAGCTGCGGCCGCAACCGCGCGATGATCTGCTGCGCAGTCGCTTCGCGATCGTCGCGCGGCTTCAGCGTGATGTACATGCGCCCGGTGTTGAGCGCGCCGGTGCTGCCGCCGATCTGCATCGCCACGCTGGCGACGTCGGGATCGGCCTGGACGATCTCGCCCAAGGCCTCCTGATGCTTCTTCATGTCCGCGAAGGAGATATCCTGCGCGGCCTCGGAGGTCGCCGAAATCAAACCGGTGTCCTGCTGCGGGAAAAAGCCCTTCGGAATTACGACGAACAGATAGACCGACAGGCCGAGGGTGAAGAAAAACACCATGAGCGTCGTCAGCCGCCAACGCAGCACGAGATCAAGGCCACGCTCGTAAGCACGAAGCATCGCGTCGAAGCCGCGCTCGCTCCATTGATAGAAGCGACCGTGCTTGACCTTTTTTTCTGACCGCAGGAAACGCGACGCCATCATCGGCGTCAGCGTGAGCGACACCACGAGCGAAACGAAGATCGCCATGGTCAGCGTCACCGCGAATTCACGGAATAGCCGGCCGATGATTCCGCCCATCAGCAGCAGCGGAATGAGCACGGCCACCAACGAGATGCTGATCGACACGATGGTGAAGCCGATTTCACGAGCGCCTTTCAGCGCGGCCGACATCGGCGTCTCGCCCTCCTCGATGTAGCGCGTGATATTCTCCAGCATGACGATGGCGTCATCGACCACGAAACCGACCGAGATGGTCAAAGCCATGAGAGACAGGTTGTCGAGCGTGTAACCGAACATCCACATCAGCGCGCAGGCGCCGAGTAAGGCCAAAGGCACGGTGACGCTGGGAATGATCGTGGCCCAAACGTTGCGCAGGAACACAAAGATCACCATGACCACCAGTGCGATGGTCAGGATCAGCGTGAACTGTACGTCTTTGACGGCGGCGCGGATCGTTTCGGTCCGGTCGCTGATGACAGCGATTTTGATCGCCGGGGGAATCCCCGCTTTCAGGCGCGGCAGTTGCGCTTTGATCTTGTCCACCGTTTCGATGACGTTCGCGCCGGGCTGCTTGAAGATGACCAGAAACACGCCGCGCTTGTTGTTGGCCCATGCGGCTTGCTTGGCGTCTTCCGGCCCGGTGATCGCCTGCCCGATATCGCGAATGCGCAGCGGCCCGCCGTTGCGATAGGCAATGACCACGTCGTTCCAGTCCTTCGACGCAGGCAATTGGTCGTTGGCGTAGATCGTGTAGCTTTTGGTCGCCCCGTCGATATTGCCCTTCGGACTGTCGACCGTCGTGATCGCGATCTGCGAGCGCACGTCTTCGAGACCAAGATTCTTGGCGACGAGTTTCGCTGGATCGATCTGAATGCGGATCGCAGGCTTCTGCTGTCCGCCGATGACGACCTGCGCGACGCCGGAAATTTGACTGATCTGCTGCGCGAGTTGCGCATCGACGCTGTCGCTCACCGTCGTCAGCGGCAGCGTGTCGGATGTCGCTGATAACAACAGGATCGGCGAGTCCGCCGGATTGACCTTGCGATAGGTCGGCGGGCTCGGCAGGTTCTTCGGCAGTTGCCCGCCGGCGGCATTGATCGCCGCCTGAACGTCATTGGACGCACCGTCGATGGCGCGGTTGAGATCGAATTGGATCGTCACGGACGTGCTGCCGAGCGAACTCGTGGAGGTCATCTGCGCGATGCCGGGTATCTGCGCAAGCTGCCGCTCCAGCGGCTGGGCCACCGACGACGCCATCGTCTCCGGACTGGCACCTGGCAACGATGCCGACACTTGGATGGTCGGAAAATCGACCTGAGGCAGCGGCGCGACGGGCAACAGCGGATAGGCGACGAGGCCGACGAACAGGATGCCCGCCATCAGAAGCGATGTCGCGATGGGATGACGGATGAACGGCGAGGAGATGCTGGCGTTGGCGTCCATCGTCAGGGCGCCTTCGGGGTCGTGTCCGCGCGCGACACCGCAACGCTGACGCCGATGCCGGGCTGCACCTTGTATTGCCCGGCGACGATGACGCGCTCGCCGGGAGACAGACCCTGTTCGATAACGGTGCGGCCGTCGACGGACTTGCCGACCTTGATCTTGCGAAGTTCAGCCTTGTTATCGGCGTTAACAGTGAAGGCATAAAGCCCGTCCGAACCGCGCTGGACCGCATCGTCCGGCACCACCGTTACATCCTTCAACGTTGTCGCCAGCAACCGCGTCGAGACCGACTGTCCGGGCCAGAGTTGGTGGTCCTGATTGTCGAAATTGGCTTTCAACCGGATGGTACCGCTGGTGGTATCGACGGTGTTGTTGATGACGGCCAGCGATCCTTCCGACAGCAACCTCTTGCCGTCGGTCGTCAGTGCCGACACCTTCACCGGACCCGCGGCATTCGCGTCGTGAATGTCGGATAGTTGCTCCTGCGGAGCGGTAAAGACCACCGAGATCGGCTCGATCTGCGCAATCGTCACGATGCCTGTCTGCGTCGCTGCATTGACGATGTTGCCCTGATCGACCAGCCGCAACCCGGTGACGCCTGAGATCGGCGCGCGCAGCGTGGTGTAATCGAGTTGAGTCTGGGCGCTGGCAATCGCCGCTTCGTCCGCCGTGATTTGCGCCGTCACCTGGGCCACGGTCGAGCGTTGCGTATCGGTCTGCTGGCGCGTCGCGAAATCGCCGAGCTTGGTGTATCGCTGCAAATCGAGTTGGGCGTTGGCGAGGTTGGCCTGATCCTGCGCTTTCTTGGCCTTGGCCTGATCGAGCGCGGCCTGGTAGGGCCGCGGATCGATCTGAGCGATCAGGTCGCCCTGCTTGACCGGTTGCCCTTCCTTAAAAGCGATGGTGTCGACCTGGCCGTCGACACGGCTTCGCACCGTGACGGTGTTGAGACCTTGCACGGTCCCGAGCCCGTTGAGGTAGACAGGGAAATCGGCCCGCGAGACCGTAGCGAGCGTCACCGGCACGGCCGGCGGGGTGGCTCCGAGCGTATTGCTCGCGCTGCTCGCCTGTCCTGGCGAGAGGCGGGCATGCCATGCCGCGTAACCGCCCGCGACAAGAACAATCAGAACGAGCGAGACGAGGTGCGAACGTTTCAAGGCGGCAATCCGATCGATGGAAGACGAAGCGCGACGTAACAGCTCTCGTCAACCTAGGAGTGCGGCGCACAAGATGTAAATTCACGACCGGTTGAAACCAGCGATCATTGCTAAAATTTCACGTTGTGAACGCGAGTTGCGGCACCTGTCGGCAGTCGAACCGGTCGCGCGATTTCTGATGGTGATGACGCTCAGTTCGCTCGCGGCGTTCGCAGGACGTGAAGGTCCTCGTCAGCGACCCGCGGTCGGCGGCAGCGGCGCGCCGCCCACCGAGATCGAGCCCGCCGGGCGCGGCGGAGGGACTCGGCGCGGCGGTGCCACCACGGCCGGTCGAGGCGGTGCAGTCGGTTGGACGGACGCGGTGCTTGTCTGCAACGTCGAGACCGTGGCGGTGAGAGTCGCCACCTGCTCGCCCAGGCGTCTGATTTCGGCGCGCTGACCCTCGACGACATCCGACATCGACTTCATCGCATCGGCGTTGCGGAGCTGCAGGGCCTCGAAATCCTTCTTGCTCACCGCGTCGTCTGCGGCGACTGTCTCGGCGGCAACCGGGGGTACTGAGGCTTTCACAAGCGCATCATGGTTGATCCACAGAAACCAGGACACCCCGGCAATGACCAACAGCGCCGCGGCGAATCCCAACCATCCTGAATATCGCCGGCGCTGCAGCGCTTCGTGCCGATAATTCGGATCAATCTCGTAGTTGTAATCGTCGGTCACCTTGTATCCCACCCGCGCCGCAACCTTGGCAGTATACGCACAATCGCCGCCGGGTGAAACCAAGCCTCAGACCACCGCTTCCACCATCAACAACCGCGACAGATGCCTCTGAGCTTGGCGGTCGTCGCCGCATCTTCCTTGGCGAAGGGGTTCGATCGGTCCGAGAAGTCGCCGTCTTTGGTCCCAGCCTTGGTTCGTGCTTTGGACGATTGCGGCATGGCGGGCTGCTCCTTGTCGAAGCAGGCCAATCTTGCCCGTTTGCTCTTGATGGCGCTGCATTCGGACGCCGCCGACGATGGGTCGCAAAACAGCACGAGCGACAATAGCGATAACAACAGCACACGCATCGAGTGGTTTCCTTAGGCGCAGCATCGCGGCGCGGATCGGGCTATCACACCTACCAGAAATGAGCCGGCAGCGTCAGCCTGACAGCTTGGCCAGGTCGCTGACGCGGACGAGGCCGTCCTGAGATGTGAAGGTCAAGGTTTGTCCGGTGCTTTGAGCCTGGGACACGCCCGAGATCCGATGGTCGCCCGTGTCATATACCGTGACCGTGCCGCCGTCGCTGATCGCCAATCTGCGCGACGACGGAAACACCGCGTAACGCATATCGTTCTGCGCACCGACCGAACCCGGCTCGCCGAGGTCGTTCGGCCACCACGATCCGTGCGATGAAGAGGTCGAACGATAGCTGACATTGTCTTGACGACCGTTGTCTTGACGCTCGTTGTCCTGACGATCCGGTGACGAGGCTTGCGACCGCGGCTCGTTTGCCAAATGCGCGGCCAGATCATTGCAGATCGCATCGAGCTTGGTCTTCATCTCGGTGTTGAACATGTCGCCGACCATCGTCATCCCGCGCGACCATTGCGCCATGCCGCCGAAATCCGGGTGACTGAACTGGGCCATCGAGCCGCCGCTCGCACGCAAAGCCGCGAACGCCGCGCGGACGGCGTCGGGCGACGCATTGTGGCGCAAGGCAACGCGGGCAATCATCGTGTCGTCGTTCAGGCTCATCGATCGTCTCTCGTGATGGAATGGCAGGTCGGACGTAATAACCGTCCGCGGCCGAAACGTTCCGCCCGAGCGCGATTTGCTTCGCTCTCAGGTCAGTGATGCAAAGCCCGATCTAGCAGCAGAGCTGCCGTCTTTTCAGCATTTGCTGGCTAAACAATGAGCGTGCTTTTCCACGCAACGATGCGATGATTTCTTCAACGCGACCTCACGTTTCACACCTTTTCATTTTTTGCAGAAGGATCCTTGCGTCATGCGATGGACTGCATTTCCCGTTGTCGCGGCCGCCCTCACGGGCAGCGTCGCAGTTGCTTATGCCGCCGGTTTCACGCTTCCGGCGCAGCCGAAAATCGCCTTTCTCTATTTCGCCGACAAAACCGATGGGGGCTGGACGCAGGCGTTCGACGAAGCCCGCCCGAAGATCGAATCCTCGCTCGACATGAAAATTCCGTTCGTCGAGAACGTGCCCGAAGTCGCCGGCCAGATCACGCCCGCCGCCGAACGCTTCATCCAGCGCGGCTACAATGTCATCATCGGGACGGCGTTCGGCTACTCCGACACGTTCAAGGATCTTGCCGCGAAATATCCAAAGGTCGCATTCCTCAACGCGTCCGGCACGACCAACGGCGCAAACCTTGAATCCTTCTATGGCCGCACCTACGAGAGCCAGTATCTCTGCGGCATGGTCGCCGGCGCGATGTCGAAATCCGGCAAGCTCGGCTTCGTCGCCGCGCATCCGATCGGCCCGGTGAACTGGACGATCAACGCCTATCAGATGGGCGCGCAGAAAATGAATCCGAAGGCCACGGTGACCGTGATCTTCACCGGCGCGTGGAACGACCCGGTGAAGGAGCGCTCCGCCGCGCAGGCCATGGCTGATCAGGGCATCGACGTGATCGGTCAGCATGTTGATACGCCGACGCCGCAAATCGTCGCGCAGGAACGCGGTTTGTACGGCACCGGCCATCACCGCGATTTGCGTGAGTTCGCGCCGAAGGCGACGCTGTGTTCGTCGGTCTGGACATGGGACAAGTTTCTGTCGCCCGAGCTGAAGAAGGTCAGCGCCGGGAATTGGGAGCCGAGCCCCTACGGCGCGTTTCCCGGCATGAAGGACGGCGGCACGGACATCGCCTGCTGCGGCGACGCGGTGCCGAAGGATGTCGTTGCGCAAGTCATGGCCGAGCGCGACGCCATTATCGCGGGCAAGCAGATCTTCGCCGGCCCGATCAAGGACACCGCCAATGTCGAGCGCGTCGCCGCCGGCAAATCGCTGGACGATGGCGGCTTCTGGAAAATGGACTGGTACGTGCCGGGCGTGATCGCGCAAAAATAACGCAAGGACGATCGGCGTGAGCATTGTCGCAAGCGGTGTCGTGTCGCCTCGGGCGACGCGACACATTTTGAAATCTGCTTGACGATGACGCCCGCGCTGCAACTGACTGATATTCGTAAGTCCTTCGACGGCGCATTGGCTCTCGACGGCGCGTCCTTCGAAAGCCGTTTTGGCGAGGTGCATGCGCTGCTCGGTGAAAACGGCGCGGGAAAATCATCATTGATGAACGTCGCCGCCGGGCTCTACGCGCCGGACTCGGGTGTCATCACGATTCAGGGCGACGCCATCGCACTGAAAGGCCCGTCGGACGCGCGCGCGCGCGGCATCGGCATGGTGCATCAGCATTTCAAGCTGGTGAAGCCTTTCACGATTGCCGAGAACGTTTTGCTCGCGAACAGGCGGCCGCACTTTTCGTCCGGGATTCAAGCCATCCGCGCCGCGATCGTGAAACAGGCCGGCGAACTCGGCTTCGACATCGATCCCGATCGCCGCGTCGATACGCTGACGGTGGCCGAGCAACAGCAGGTCGAAATCGTCAAAGTGCTGGTCGGCGGCGTCGGCATCCTCATTCTCGACGAGCCGACGGCCGTGCTGACGGACACCGAGTCCGAAGGCCTGCTCGAGATCATCCACCGGCTGGCGCGCTCGGGCACCGCGGTGGTGCTCGTCACGCACAAGCTCAACGAGGTCAAGCGTTACGCCGACGTCGTGACGATCATGCGCGGCGGCCGGACGGTTGCGAAGCTCGATCCCAAACAGGCCAGCGCCGCCGAAATCACGAGGCTGACCGTCGGCGAAACCGTGCCGCTCCCCGCGCGCGCAACGACCGACACCGGCCCGACGCGGCTGAATGTCGGCGCATTGTCCTACACGCGCGGCGACGGACGCGTCATGCTCGACGGCGCGAATTTCCATGTTCGCGCCGGTGAGATTTACGGCCTCGCCGGCGTCAGCGGCAACGGCCAGGCCGAACTCGCGCAAGCGCTCATCGGAGCTGTCAAACCTCAGTCGGGCGAGATTTGGCTCGACAGCATCGGCGACATCAGCCGCGCCTCCGCCGCGAAGCGACGCCAAGCAGCGATCGCCGCGATCCCGGCCGATCGATACGCCTATGCGCTCGCCGGGAGCCTGTCGATCGCGGACAATTTCGCCGTCGCGCATATCCGGTCGGGCCGCTACGGCGGCGTCGGATTTCTGCGGCGACGCGCGATGCGGCGCGAAGCGGTCGCCGCGATGAAGGACTATGACGTTCAGGGCGCGCGCAGCGTCAGCGAGAAGGCCTCGCTGCTGTCGGGCGGCAACGCGCAGAAGCTAGTCATCGCGCGCGAATTCAGCTGCGCGCCGAATGTCGTCGTGGCGCATAGCCCGAGCCGAGGGCTCGACGTGCGAGCCTGCGCCGCGGTCCATCAGCGGTTGATCGCGGCGCGCGACGGCGGCGCGGCCATCGTGCTCATCAGCGAAGACCTGGACGAAATTCTCAGCCTGTCCGACCGGATCGGCGTGATGTCCAAAGGGCGCGTCGTCGCCGAATTCGATCGCCCGGCTGACCGGCAGGACATCGGGCGGGCGATGGTCGGCCATGGATGACCGGAGCGGCCTTGTGACCAACGCGCCTTCGTTAACACCGGATGCGCGACGCCGCTTCGGCCGCCTCACGCTCGACGTGCGGCAAAGCATCTCGCCATGGAAGCAGGCCGTGTTCGTCGGCGGCTCGCTCGTGGTCGGCCTGGCGTTGTCGGTCGCCATCCTCGCCGTCGCCGGAATCGCGCCCGGCGCGCTCGCGACCGAACTTGCCGGCGTGGCGACCGCCGAAAGCCTGCGCGGCGTGTTGATTCAGGCGGCACCCTTGGTGCTGGCCGGATTGGGCGCGAGCCTCGCGTTCCGGATCGGCTTTTGGAATCTCGGTCTCGAAGGCCAGATGATCTTCGGCGGCATCTTCGCGGCGGGCGTCTCGATCTACGACATCGGGCCGGCCTCGACACGGTTGGTGTTGATGGGCTGCGCAGCGGCGCTCGGCGGCGCGCTCTGGGTGCTGCTGGTCGCGTTTCTCAAGATCAGGTTTCGCGTGAACGAGATCATCGCGACGCTGCTGTTGAATTACGTCGCGACCTATTTTCTGTTTCACCTGCTGTACGGCGCTTGGCAGGATTCCAAGACCGCGTTTCCGCAATCGTCGCCGTTCCGGCCGTTCGAGCGGCTCACCGAGGGCGTCTACGGCATCAACAGCGGATTGTTCATCGCGATCGGCTGCGTGCTCGTCGCGGGCTGGCTGATTCATCTCAGCCGTCTGGGCTATTACATGCGCTTCCTCAGCGCCAACCCGACGATGGCAGGAATCGTTGGCGTGCCGGTGAAGATGCTGACCGTGTGGATCATCGCAGCCTCCGGTGCTTGTGCGGGGCTCGCCGGTTTCGTCAACGTCGCCAGTCAGGAAGGCCGGCTGACGCAATCCTACGCCAGCGGCTACGTGTTTTCCGGCGTCTTGATCGCGTTCCTGTCGCGCAACGATCCGATCGTGGTCGCGGTGGTCGGCTTTCTGATCGCCGTGCTGTTCATCACCGGGCAGACGCTGCAAGTGTTCTATCAAACTCCCTTCGCGATGGTGCAGATGATCCAGGCCATCATCGTCATGGCAGTAGCGTCGTCGGAATTTTTCATCCGCCACCGCGTTCGCTGGATTCGGTGAGGGTGTTGGTTTCCCATATCATCTGTTGCGTCGCCCTTCGAGGCTCGCCCAAACTGACTCGCGCAAAGCGCGCGGTCAGGCGAGCACCTCAGGGTGACGGCAACAGGCACATCGTCATCCTGAGGTGCGAGCCGCACCGGCGACGTTTTCGTCGTCCGGTAGGCGAGCCTCGAAGGATGGCTGCGATTTTCGAATCTTTTCAGTTTTAACTTATTGGGCCAGCGCATTGAACGACTTCCTGATCAACTGGATCGCGAACGTGCCGGCAACGGCCGTGCCCTATGCGCTGGCGGCACTCGGCCTCATGATCTCCGAGCGGTCCGGCGTATTGAACCTCACCGCAGAAGGCCTGATGCTGATCGGCGCGCTGGCCGGAGCCGGGACGTGTCTGGCGCTCGGCGGCTATCCGGCATTGGCGCTCGTTGTGGCGATGCTCGCCGCCAGCGTCGTGTCGTTGCTGTTCGCCGTGCTGGTCGTCGTGCTGCGCGTCAATCAGGTCATCGCAGGATTGTCGATCGTATTTTTCTGCCAGGGCTTCACCGGGCTGATCGGCACGCTGGCCAAATGGCAGAACAAGCAGATCACAAGTTTCGGCCCGGTCAATTTCGGATGGCTGTCCGACATCCCGATCGTCGGACGGATCGTCTTCATGCAAGACCCGGTCGTCTATCTGACGATCCTGATATTTCTGGCCGTCAACTTCGTGCTGTTCAAGACGATGTTCGGGCTGCGTCTGCGAGCGGTCGGCGAAAATCCGGCGGCGTCGGATTCAGCCGGCGTCAGCGTGTCGCTGCATCGCATTCTCGCGATCGTCGCGGGATCGTCTTTGATCGGCCTCGCCGGCGGCTATATCTCCGTCGTCAGCGTTAAATTATGGGTGACGGGCATGGTCGGTGGGCGCGGATGGATCGCCGTGGCGCTTGTCGTATTCGCGCGCTGGGCACCATGGCCGGCGCTGTGGGGCGCGCTGCTGTTCGGCTGCATCGAGGCGCTGATTCCTCGCGTCGCGGCAGCGGGCATCAGCGTGCCGCAATATCTGATGCAGATGACGCCCTATCTAGCGACCATCGCCGTGATGATCTGGGTCGGCGCCAAGGATCGCAGCGGCAGTCGCGAGCCCGGTGCGCTCGGTCAGCCGCATGTCCGCGAGGAGCGGCGGTAAATCAGCGACAGGAGACCAGCATGCGCATCTATGTCTACGGCCAGCCGCGCGACACCGAGCATGGCTTCGAGGACTATCTCGATCCGGCGAAAACCGCCATGGTATCGATCGACATGCATCGCGGTCATCTTGACGATGCGCCGGACTGTCCGTGTCCCGCGCCGCGCGCCCGCGACGTCGTCGCCCCAATCGACGCGTTTCATGATCGTGTCCGCGCGCTCGGCATCCCCATCATTCATGTCCGCTCGGTGCTGCGGCGCAACGGCGTCGACGACATCAACGGCATCCCCTCGGCATGGCGGCGGACATTTCCGCTGCATGTCGGCGCGATCCCGAACAGCGACGCCCATGCGATCGAAGGCTCGCCATGGACGGAGTTCGTCACGAAAGTCCATCCGGACGACATGATCGTCGAAACGAAAAAGCGGCTGTCGGCGTTTTACCCGACAGATCTGGATTTCCTGCTGCGCAATCTGCGCGTCGAGACGATCGTGCTCAATGGCGGTTTCACCGATTGCTGCGTGCTGAACACCGCCTTCGACGCCAGCAATCACAACTACCGCGTCATCGTCGCGCGCGATCTGGTGCGCGGCACCGACGACCATCTGGAAGCGGCGGCGTTGGCGATGGTGTCGCTGCATCTCGGGCTCGTCGCGGAGTCGGCGGACTTGCTTGCGGAGTGGGACGCGCGGATTGGGAAACAGGACGCGGCGTAGCTCGCAATAAAACTGCCTATTGCTTGCAGCCATCCTTCGAGGCTCGCCGACCGGACGACGAAGACGTCGCCGGAGCGGCGAGCACCTCAGGATGACGATGTGCCTGTTGCCGTCACCCTGAGGTGCGAGCCCGATCGCGCTCTTGCGCGGTCAGTTTGGGCGAGCCTCGAAGGGCGACGGCCGTCATCAATGCCCCGCCTGCTCCAGCGCGTGCGAGATCATGCTGGGCGACAGCGGGACGTGGCGAAACTTGAGCGCTCCGAACGGCCGCAGCGCATCCTCGACGCCCGACGCGATGACCGCACCGACCGCGATGCAGCCGGCCTCGCCGACGCCTTTGACCCCGAGCGGGTTGAGCGGCGACGGCGTCTCCAGATGCAGGATCGTGATGTTCGGAATTTCCGTCGCGTAGGGCATCAGGAAATCCTGCAGACTGGCATTGGCGAGATTGCCGTCCGGCTGATAATCGAGATGCTCGTAGAGCGCGCCGCCGATGCCCTGCGCGATGCCGCCGAGCACCTGGCCCTCCACCATCATCGGATTGATCATGTTGCCGCAATCGTGGATGCAGACGTATTTCCTGATCTTCACCGTGCACAGACCTGGATCGACCTCGACGATCGCAGCGTGGACGCCGTAAGCCCAGGTCGATTGCGACGGGCTGAAATAATCCGTCGCTTCAAGTCCGGGGGCTTGGCCCTCCGCCAATGACGGGCCGTCATGCTTGCTGGCCGGCGCGAATTGCGTGGCCGCTTGCGCCGCCTCGTTGAACGCATAGCGCAGCGGATTGCTCGCGGTCGCGATGGCGGCAAGCGACACGAAGCGGTTGGAGCCTTTCACCCATGCCGCGCCGTCGCGCAAATCGACCTCAGCGACATCCACGTCCAGCATGTTAGCCGCCGCCTGAAGCGTCTTGTCGCGCACGATGATCGCCGTCTTGTGGATCGCGTTGCCGCTGACAACGGCCGCGCGGCTAGCGAAGGTGGCGACGCCCCACTCGAACGCCTTGGTGTCGCCCTCGGTGACGATGACGTCCTCCGGTCGCACGCCGAGCTGATCGGCCACGATCTGCGCGAACACCGTGTCGTGGCCCTGCCCCTGGGTGCTGAGGCCGGTGTTGACGTAGACCTTCCCGGTGATCGGATGAATCTTGACGCGGCCACCCTCATACGGGCCGAGCCCGGTGCCCTCGACGTAGCAGGCGAGGCCGAGCCCGAGATAGCGGCCCTCGGCGCGCGCGCGAATCTGTTCGGCCGCGAAATCGGCGACGCCCGATTTAGCCGCCGCCATTGCGAGCGCCTTGATGTATTGCCCGCTGTCGAGCGTGACCTTCAGCCCGTCCGCAAACAGCAGACCCGGACGCTCATAGGGAAACTCGTGCTCGGCGATCAGATTGCGCCGCCTGATTTCGAAACGGTCGAGGCCGAGGTCTTCGGCGAGCTGGTCCATCGCGCGCTCGATAGCGAAGCAGGCTTGCGGGCGTCCGCAGCCGCGATAGGGCGTGACCTGCACGGTCGGCGTATAGACCGCCTTGAACTCGACGTAGATATTCGGAATGCGATACGGCCCCGCAATCGAGGTCGAAGCGACCTGCGCCACTGCGATGCCGTAGGGGATGAACGCGCCGGTGTCGTGCAGGAACACGTCGCGGAGGCCGATCACCTCGCCGGAGTTCATCGCCGCGAGTGCGATCGTGTGAATCTGCGTGCGCTCTTGCGAGGAGCCGATGAAATTCTCGCGGCGGTCTTCGATGTATTTGACCGGCCGGCCGAGCTTCATCGCCGCCATCGGCACCAGCAATTCGTCCGGATAAAACAACAGCACCTTCTGGCCGAAACCGCCACCGACATCCGGTGCGATGACGCGCACCTTGTCCTCGTCGAGCTGGAGGATCGAGGCGAGACCGCCGCGCACCGAAATCGGCGCCTGCGTGCCGTCCCACACGGTCAACTCGCCGGACACCGCATCGAAGCGCGCGGCGACGGCGCGGCATTCCATCGGTGCGGCCGTCGAGCGATCCACCTGCACGGTCATCGTGGTGACGTGATCGGCGCGGGCGAACGCATCGTCCGGCGCGCCGCAGGTCTGGACGAAATGCGCCGCCAGATTGTTCGGCACGCCGGCATGGAGGCGCGGCGCGTCGTCCTGCAACGCGGCCTCGATGTCCATCTCGGTCGGCAGCGGCGCGTAGTCGATTTCGATCAGCGCCGCGGCGTCTTCCGCCGTGTAACGATCGACAGCAACCACCATCGCGATGGTCTGGCCGACATAATAAACGTCGTCGCGCGCGAGCGGACGCTGCGTTTGCGGATTGGTCATGCAGCCGTGCGGGATCAGCAGCGGCATCGGCAGATCGAGCGCGCCGATGTCGTCGCACGTATAGATCGCGACGACGCCCGGATGGCGCTTCGCCGCCGCGACATCGGCCTTGACGATCCGCGCACGCGCATGCGGGCTGCGCAGGAACGCGACATGCAGTGCATCGGTCAACGGGATGTCATCGACGAACGCGCCCTCGCCGCGCAACAATTTCGGATCGACATTGCGTTCGATGCGCGCGCCGAAAGCCCGTGTCGACATGCTGGTGTCCGCCTATGTTCGCCCGAGGAGCTCGGCGGCGCGGCGCACCGCGGCGATAATGTTGATGTAGCCGGTGCAACGGCAGAGATTTCCGGACAGCAATTCACGGATGCCATCGTCGGTGAGATCGAGCGGCGTCGCCTCCTCGAAGCGCGCGACGATGTTCATCACCATGCCCGGCGTGCAGTAGCCGCATTGCAGGCCGTGGCATTCCTTGAACGCCTGCTGAACCGGATGTAGCGTCCCGTCCGGAGCCGCGACCGATTCGATAGTTCTGATGTCGTAGCCATTGGCCTGCACCGCGAGCGTCAGGCACGAGCGCGCCGCGCTGCCGTCGATCAGCACCGTGCAGCAGCCGCAAACGCCGTGTTCGCAACCGACATGCGTGCCGGTCAGGCCCAGTTCGTGGCGCAGAAAATCGCTGAGAAGCATGCGAACGCTGACCCGGCGCGACACGTCCTCGCCGTTGACGGTCAGGGCCACGTCGACCAGCGCATCGTCGGATCGCACAGGAATTCCTGGCTTCATCATGCGTGTCATGGCATCGCCTGCATGTGCGCGCGGCGTGCGGCCTGCGCGATCGTAGTCCGGATCAAAGTGCCGAGCGCGCGGCAGCGATAACTCGCTGACACCGTTATTTCGTCGGGCTGCGTTACGGCCGCGAGAGAGGCGGCGACCGCCGCATCGAGGGCAATTTTATCCAATGCCGTGCCGTTCAACAGCGCTTCGGCCGCTGTCAGCCGCACCGGGCGATCGGCGATCCCGCACGCCGCCAGCCGCAAGCCCGATGCGCGGCCTGCATTGTCGAATGTGACGATGGAGCCGACGCCGACCACCGCATAATCGCCGTGCCGCCGCGTCACCTCGTCGAACGCCCATCCCGCGCCGGGCGGCAGGACCG
>JANMAN010000244.1:0-5141 GCA_031359885.1 Tardiphaga sp.
CGCAACCACGGCGTTTCGTTCCGCGTGATAGCGAAATGGATGCGGCTCGCTGGCGTCGATCATATTCACGCCGGAACGGTGGTCGGAAAGCTTGAGGGCGATCCGGCGACGACGCGCGGCTATTACGATATCTGCCGTCAGGACTTCAACAAGACCACGCTCGAGCATGGTGTGTTCTTCGATCAGAACTGGGCGAGCCTCAACCAGATGATGCCGGTGGCGTCGGGCGGCATCCACGCCGGCCAGATGCATCAACTGCTGGGTCATTTGGGAGAGGACGTCGTGCTGCAATTCGGCGGCGGCACCATCGGCCATCCCAAGGGCATTCAGGCCGGCGCCACCGCCAACCGCGTCGCGCTGGAGGCGATGATCCTCGCGCGCAACGAGGGCCGCGATTATCTGCAGGAAGGCCCGGAGATTCTCGCCAAGGCCGCGCAGACCTGTACGCCGCTGCGCGATGCGCTCGAAGTCTGGAAGGACATCACCTTCAACTACGAGTCGACCGATTCGCCCGATTTCGTTCCGACCGCCACCCCGGCGATGTGAGCGGAGCCTCTAACCCTCGTCATTGCGAGGAGCCAAGTCGCTCGTCTTCGAGCGACGACGGCGACGAAGCAATCCAGTCCTGAGCCTGTTGTTTCTGGATTGCTTCGCTCAGCAAAAATCGGCTTCGCCGATTGCCGCTGGCTCGCAATGACGGCAACCCGATAGGAGAATCGACCATGCGTTTGACCCAAGGATGCTTTTCGTTTCTGCCCGATCTCACCGACGAGCAGATCACCGCGCAGGTTCAATACTGCCTCGACAATGGCTGGGCGGTGAACCTCGAATTCACCGACGATCCGCACCCCCGCAACACCTATTGGGACATGTGGGGCCTGCCGATGTTCGACCTACGCGACGCCGCGGGCATCATGATGGAGCTCGCCGAGTGCCGCAAAGTCTATGGCGACCGCTATATCCGGATGTCCGGCTTCGACTCGACGCATGGATGGGAGTCGATCCGGATTTCCTTCATCGTCAACCGCCCGAAGGAGGAGCCCGGCTTCCGGCTGATGCGCCAGGAGGTCAACGGCCGCATCAACTACACCACGGTCTCTTACGCGGTCGATCGGCCCGAGGGCCAACGCTATGGATCGGACGGATAGCGATGGCCAGCACCGCTCATCCCCGCGCAAGCGGGGATCCAGGATTGCGAGCCGTAACGCCTGGATTCCCGCTTGCGCGGGAATGAGCGGAGATAGCGACGTCTTGTAACGAGCATTGCCATGAACGAGATACTTCAGCAGCCATCGTCTTCGCCACCGCCGGTCGATAAGATCGACCTGCGCGCGGAGTTCAACGCAGTCGGCATCGGCGACGTGCTCGACCAGCTCGATCGCGAATTGATCGGGCTCAAGCCCGTGAAGACACGCATCCGCGAGATCGCGTCGCTGCTGCTGATCGAGCGCATCCGCAAGCGAATGAACCTCACGACCGACGTGCCGACGCTGCACATGTCGTTCACCGGCAACCCCGGCACCGGCAAGACCACCGTTGCGCTGCGCATCGCCGCGATCTTGCACAAACTGGGTTTCGTCCGCCGAGGCCAGGTGGTGTCGGTGACACGCGACGAATTGGTCGGGCAATATATCGGCCACACCGCGCCGAAGACGAAGGAGATTTTGAAGAAGGCGATGGGCGGCGTGCTGTTCATCGACGAGGCGTATTATTTGCACCGGCCGGACAACGAGCGCGATTACGGCCAGGAGGCAATCGAGATCTTGTTGCAGGTGATGGAATCGCAGCGCGAAGACCTCGTCGTGATTCTCGCCGGCTATGGCGACCGCATGGACAAGTTCTTCGCCAGCAATCCCGGCTTTCGATCGCGCATCGCGCACCACATCGATTTTCCGGATTATGGCGACGACGAGTTGCTCGCGATCGCACAGATGATGCTGCACGACATGAACTACAAGTTCACGCCGGAGGCGCGCGACGCCTTCGAGAAATACATCACGCTGCGCAAGACGCAGCCGCTGTTTTCCAACGCGCGCTCGATCCGCAATGCGCTGGACCGCATGCGCCTGCGGCAGGCCAATCGGCTGGTGTCGGATCTCGACCGCGTGCTGACCACCGACGAGGTGATGGCGATCGAGCCGGTGGACGTGCTGGCCAGCCGCGTGTTCGCGATGGGCAAGACGGCGTAGCTGCGACGTTCGGAACGGCTTTCGCGGCGGGTCGTTGATTGCTCAGGAGGACCAGTCATGAGCCAAGAAAAACCGACCGACGATCCGCGCAACAAGACCGACGAAAAGACCATGAAGCAGACCGACAAGCCGTGGCAACAGCCTGTCGAGAAGGAGCAGGGCATGGGCAACACGAAGCCCGATTTGGAAAAATGGCAGAAATCGAAAACAAGCTAGGGCATGATGAATTGAAATGTGATCATGAGGCCATCGCCCTTCGTGGCTCGCCCAAAATGACCGAGCAAGAGCGCGGTCGGGCTCGCACCTCAGGGTGACGGCAACAGGCACATCGTCATCCTGAGGTGCGTCCGGCGTCGTCTTCGTCGTCCGGCGGCGCTCTTGCGCCGAGCCTCGAAGGATGGCCGCAAGTTCGAATTTAATTCAGAATAACTCGTCAAGCCAACGGACGCGGTTCGCGCGACCGACGCGCGAGCCGCATCCTTTGCATTCCCCCGACGCTCCGCTAGTCTGACGCCCTAAAAACAAAAAGCGGGCGGACGACATGACGGATACCGATACGCTGGCGCGCCCTGCGCCGGCTTCGACAACCTCCACCGAACATTTCGACGTGTTGATCGTCGGCGCTGGAATCTCCGGCATCGGCAGCGCCTATCATCTGACCGTTCAGCGGCCGGGCACGCGTTTCGTCGTGCTGGAAACGCAGGATTCGTTCGGTGGCACGTGGCTGACGCATAAATATCCCGGCATCCGGTCCGATAGCGATCTGCATACGTTCGGCTATCGCTTCAAGCCGTGGACGTCGGCGCCGATCGCGAGCGCCGCCGAGATACGGTCCTACATGGGCGAGGTGATCGCCGAAAACGGTCTCGACGCGCATATCCGCTATCGCCACAAAATTCTGTCGGCGAGCTGGTCGAGCGACACTTCGCTTTGGACCATCGATGCGATCCAGACGGATACCAACGCGCCGAAGACGTTCACCGCCAACTTCCTCTGGATGTGTCAGGGCTATTACCGCCACTCGGAAGGCTACATGCCGACATGGCCGGGCATGGCGGATTTCAAAGGCCGGATCGTGCATCCCCAGACCTGGCCCGACGATCTCGACCTCACCGACAAAAAGGTCGTCGTCATCGGCTCGGGTGCGACGGCGGCGACGGTCATCCCGGCGATCGCGAAGTATTGCGCGCATGTCACGATGCTGCAGCGCTCGCCGACCTATTTCATCACCGGGCGCAACGCGATCGAACTCGCCGAGACGCTGCGCCAGTTGCAAGTGAAAGAGGAGTGGATCCACGAGATCGTGCGGCGCAAGATCTTGTTCGATCAGGCGACCTTCACCAAGCGCAGCTTCGAGGAGCCGGAGGTCGTTACGAAGGAATTGCTCGGCGGCATCCGCGCCGTGCTCGGCAAGGATTACGATATCGACGCGCATTTCACGCCGTCCTACCGGCCGTGGCGGCAGCGCATCGCCTTCGTGCCCGATGCCGATTTGTTCAAGGCGATCAAGAGCGGCAAGGCGTCCGTCGTCACCGACGAGATCGCGCAGTTCAACGACGCGGGGGTCGCGTTGAAATCCGGTGCGCAGTTGGACGCCGACGTCGTCATCACCGCGACCGGCTTCAACCTCAGCATCCTCGGCGATATCGCGATCGAGATCGACGGCAAGCAGTTGGATTTCGCGGACACCGTGACCTATCGCGGGATGATGTTCACCGGCGTGCCGAATATGGCGTGGGTGTTCGGTTATTTCCGCGCGAGCTGGACGCTGCGCACGGATCTCGTGGCAGATTTCGTCTGCCGTCTGCTCGGGCACATGGAGAGCAAGGGCGTCACGCAGGTGACGCCGGCGCTGCGGCCGGAGGATGCCGACATGACGCTGCACGAATGGATCGATCCGGAGAATTTCAATCCGGGCTACATGATGCGGCACATGCATCTGCTGCCGAAACGCGGCGACAAGCCGGAATGGCAGCACAGCCAGAATTACTGGGCGGAGAAGGACGAGCTTCCGCTGATCGATCTGGATGATCAGGCATTTGTTTATAGGTAAGCGTCCGCTCATCCCCGCGGAAGAACACCCGCTCATCCCCGCGGACGCGGGGATCCAGATTTTGCAAAACAGACATTGTTGCTCTGGATACCCGCTTGCGCGGGTATGAGCGGAGGTTGCTTGAGGGACGATGAACTCTGACCGACGTTATGGTGCGTCTTTCGCCACCACACCCTCCGCAGCCTTCTGCGTCTCGTCCGCCGCTTGGCCCTCCGACGTCCGCGTCACCAGCTTGAAGAACAGCGGCACGGACACGATCGCCAAGAATGTCGCCGCGATCATGCCGCCGATTACGCCGGTGCCGATCGAGTGCCGGCTCGCCGATCCTGCGCCGGTCGAAATCGCGAGCGGCAGCACGCCGAGAATGAACGCCAGCGACGTCATGATGATCGGGCGAAACCGCAATTTCGCCGCTTCGAGTGCCGCGTCGTAGACGGACAATCCCTCGCGGTGGCGTTGCGCCGCGAATTCCACAATCAGGATCGCATTCTTCGCGGCGAGGCCGATCAGCGTGATCAGCCCGATCTGGAAGTAGATGTCGTTTTCGATGCCGCGCAGCCAGATCGCGACGATCGCGCCGAACAGCGCGAACGGCACGGCCGTCAACACCGCTAGCGGCAGCGACCAGCGCTCATATTGCGCGGCAAGGATCAGGAACACCATCAGCAGTCCAAAAATGAAGCCCTGCGAGCCGGTGCCGGCGGTCGAGATTTCCTGATACGCCGAGCCGGTCCAGCCGATCGTATAATCGGAGCCGAAATTTGCCGTGACGATTTCCTGCATCGCGGCGAGCGACTGACCCGACGAGAAGCCCGGCGCGGGGTTGCCGAGAATTTTTGCCGCCGGGAAGATGTTAAAGCGATCAACCGTGTCCGGGCCGATCACGCGCTCGACCGACA
>JANMAN010000254.1:0-12647 GCA_031359885.1 Tardiphaga sp.
CCGAAATTGGGCCACAACATCCATAGAGACCGATCTCAGCCAAACCCGAAGTCAGAAAAGCCTGCCAAATGCGGGCCTTTATCCTGGGTCTCACAATATTTCAGGAATGGTAGACTGGGTGGTGGGCGATGCAGGGATCGAACCTGCGACCCCATCCGTGTGAAGGATGTGCTCTCCCGCTGAGCTAATCGCCCGGGATGACACTGCACGCCGAGCAGTAGCTCGAAAGTACAAGATCAGGAATCGGATTTACGGAGTGCAGGGCGGTGGTGTCAAGCCGAGCCAGCAAATGAGACAGCGGCAGGCGCGCCTAAAAGAAGCTGACGTGGCAGCGGCCCAACCCAAGAACCGGTGCGTTATTCGATTTTAATCCCGGCCTCGCGCACGATCGGCCACCATTTGTCGATTTCCGATTTCTGAAAATCGCCCAAGGCCTTTGGCTTGAGCTGATCAGGGGTCGGGATGTCCTGTCCCAATTCGCTAAGCTTCTTTTTGACGCCCTCGTCATTCAAAGCCTCGACGATTGCGGCATTCAGTTTGTCGACGATGTCCGGCGGCGTATTCCTCGGCGCCCAGACCGCGTTCCACCCGGAGATATTCAAGCCCGGCAATCCAGCTTCTGCGTTCGATGGGACGTCAGGTGCCGACGTCAGCCGCCGGTTTGCCGTGACGGCTATGGCCTTGACGGTGCCGGCTCGGAGCTGCGGCAACATGTTCGACGGTTGGTCGATGACGAGCTCGATCTGGCCTGCGACGACATCTTGCAAAGCCGGACCTGCGCCCCGGTAGGGCACCAGCGTGAACTGGGTGTCCGTCAATTTCTGCAACAGCGCACCGCTCACGCGTTGAACCGTCGATGCGACCCCCATCGAGACCTTGCCCTCGTTGGCTTTCATCCAGCGGATTAATTCAGCCATGTCGCTGACCGGCAAATCCTTTTTGACGATCAGCACGTAGGGATTGCTCGACAGCAGCGAAATCGGCTCGAAATCCGTCAACAGGTCGAACGGGAGCTTGTAGACCGCGCCGTTGAGAACGTTCGATCCTAACTGACCTGTCAGCAGCGTGTATCCGTCCGCTGGTGCGCGGGCGACGCGACCGACCCCGAGGACGCCGTCAGCTCCGCCGACGTTCTCGATGACGATGCTCTGCCCAAGCGTCGCCGCCATCCGTCCGGTGACGATGCGTGCGACCGCGTCTGTCGGCCCTCCGGCGGCGAACGGCACGACCATCGTGATCGGGCGAGTGGGGTAGGGCTGTGTTTGGGCAAGCAAAGGAGACGCTAACGCGGTTGCTGTGACGGCACCGGAGGAAAACAGAAACCGGCGTCGATTGAGCAGCATCTTGCGATCCATTGTCATGGCTTTTACTCTGGTTGGGTGGGCGCCGGCTTTGTAATACGCCGCTTAGGTCGCTTCGCGAGCGCGTGAGGCATGTGATTGCAAGGCGCGGATACGGTCGGCGAGGGTGCCTCGTGGTGCAGCGCTGGTCTCGGAAGTGTGAGCCTGATCTGCCGGCGCAAGCGATACGACTGGCGCCTCTGCTAAGATCGCCTCGATGGTGGAGTTCGGACCCTCGAGCGTCATCGCAAGTTTAGCGACCTCTGCGGCGATGTCGTTGATCCGTTCCCGCAACAGCGCGTTCTCCATGCGCTCGGTCGCCCATGCGCTTTCGGCTTGCTGCTGCATCGCATTGAGTTCACGTTGCAGCTTACCACGTTCTTCCGTCACGAGACGAAGCTGCTCGTCTGTTGCGGTCTTCTCAGTCCGTATCCGATCGAGGGCAGGAGTGGCGCTGCTGCCGGTTGCGGCAAGTGCCTCGCGTGTATCGTTGGCCATTTGAACTGCGGTCTCGTGCTCGCGACGCAACTGCGCGTTTTCCTCATCGCGGTCGGCAAGCAGCTTATTCTGCATGGCGAGGCTGGCTTCAAGCTCGCGCACGCGTTGCGTCAAGCCGTCAACTTGGTCACGTGCCGCGAGCAAATCTTGCGTTGTGTTATCGGCGTCGCCGCGCGTCCCGGCACCGGCGACTCTGTGTTTCATAGCGTCGATCTGAGTGCGAACCGCAAGCAATTCGACCTGCCGCGTGTCCGCGGTCATCGAACGATCGGCAAGTTCATTTCCCAACCTTGCAAGTTCGGCCTGCTTTTCCGCCAGCGCCGCTTCAGCGGTACGAAGCGACTCGGTCTTGGCCGCGAATTCGTCTTCGGTTGCGCGAAGCTGATCCCGGACGGTTTGCTCGCGGGTCTCGATCGAAAAAATAGTCGAGCTTTTTTCGCCCAGCTCGAGCTTCATGCGATTGATCGCGTCGGTTTTCTTTCCGAGTTCGGCGAGTTGAGTAGCGCTCTTGTTCTTGAGTTGCTCGACGCTCATTTCGAGCCGCCGGGCCGACATCGCGAATTCAGCCCGCAATTGATCTTTGTCAGCCTGGATTTCCGCCATTGAAATCGGCGTCGCGGCTTCGAGCCGGCGCGTGGTCAATCGCACCGCGCGGTTGTGCACCAGCGGCAAGATCATCAGGCCGAACAGCATCGACAGCAGGAAGCCGATCGCCAGATACATGATCGGCTCGACCATCGACCGACTCCAGAGTGAGAGATTTCAAGGATCGACCATGCCATGTCTGCGCAGGTCAATGCCAGCGCGACACCGCGTTAAAGTGAATCCGTGACGCCGAGCGTCGGATCAGAACGGATTCCAGGTCGCCTGGGGTGTATATTTGAGGTAGCCGATATTCGCACCGAGGCGCAGCCCGAGCCCGGATCGGATCGGCACCAGCACGATATTATTGGACGTCAGCGCCGTCATCCCGAACCCGCCGATGATGTAGGCGGAGCCATCGATACCGCCGAAACGCTGATAGATCGCGTTGGTCGCCGGCAAATTATACACCAGCGTCATGGTGCGAGCGCCGTCGCCGCCCCAGTCGAAGCCGACCGACGGGCCCTGCCAGTAGACCCGAAGATCGCCGGCATTCTTGGTGTAAAGCGTGCCCTCGCCGTAGCGCAGCCCTGCGACGATCGCGCCCGAGCCCTCTTCGCCGAGGATGTAGCCGTTCGGAAGGCCCCATTGGCTGACGGCGCGTTCGATGATGGACGCGAGGCCACGCGACACATTGCCGAAAAAACGCTGACCCGCGCCGGTCAATTCGTCCGGGCCGTAGGCGTTGGGGGCAGACGGCGCCTGCGGAGGCTGCCGATAGGGTGCCTGAGCCCGTGGCTGTTGATACGGCGCCTGCTGCTGCGGCTGGTAAGGCGCCTGCTGCGGAGGCTGCTGGTACGGAGCAGGATTCGGCTGCTGTTGATACGGCGGGGATTGCTGCGCCGAGACCGGCGCGCTCCAACCCGCGCCGGCTGCCAGCGCGGCCAACGTCATCGCCGCAAGACGCAAAGCGAATGTCATGACGAATTTCCCCCGTCCCATCATCTCGGTCTCTCGAATCATACGCACGACTTTAACCCGATGCTCAGAAGCGGGTTCTAGTTTGCGCTCTCGTCCCTCAACATAGATTGTTATCGGCACCAATAATGACGGCATGGCGGCATAAAATAACCGGCTGGGCGAGAAAAGTCGGACGGATCGTTATACTTACGGCGACGATGCCGTCGCTGGCTATTGCGGCAACGACAGAACGGGTGGTCCAGGACCGACACACCGGCCTGGCTCTCGGCGGTGTCGATCCGGTCGGCTACTTCACGGACGCGAAACCAATAACCGGCTTATCGGATTTCGAAGCGTGGGAAGCCGGCGCGGTCTGGCGGTTCCGCAACGAGGGCAATCTCGCCCGTTTCAAAGCACGGCCGGACATCTACGCTCCGCAATTTGGCGGTCATGACCCGGTCGACGTCGCGCGCGGCGTCGCGCGTGCCGGCAATCCGAAGTTCTGGCTCATCGATGGGCAGCGGTTGTATCTGTTTTCGCGCGAGGACAACCGCGAGGCGTTCGCCGCTCAACCGAACCGAGTGTTGCGCGATGCCGGTGCGCGCTGGCCGCGATTGCTAACGACACTCGCCCAATAGTCAGAAGTCGGTAACGGCGGTCGGATCGCCCCAGGCGATGAATTCCGGCATCACAAATCCCTTCAGCGCACCGCCGAACCGCAATGGCATGCCATTGCTGTCGGTCACCGTGCCGCCGGCCGCGACCACGACGGCGTGACCGGCGGCGACATCCCATTCGCAGGTCGGCGACAGCCTCGGATAGACATCGGCGCCCCCCTCGGCGACGCGGCAGAATTTCACCGCCGATCCGAGCATCTGCCTGACGGCACCGGGGCGCGCCGCAATGAAATTCTCCGAGCGAGGGTCGCCATGCGAGCGGCTCACGGCAACGATCCACGGGCTGCCGCGACGCGGTGTCGGGCGGGTCCGGATCGGCTCCGCGACGCGGGTGCTGGCATCTTTCGTCACCAGAAGCCGTTCCGCGCCATGGCCGACATGGCCGCGCCATATCCGCCCGAGAGCCGGCGCGCCGACGATGCCGAGGACAGGGACGCCATGTGCCACCAGTGCGAGATTGATGGTATATTCGTCGCGCCCCGCTACGAATTCCTTGGTGCCGTCGAGCGGATCGATGAGGAAAAACAGTCCGTCATAGGGAGGTGTCGCCGCGTGCAGGCGTTCCTCGGACAATGTCGGAATGTCGGGTGCCAGGCGTGCAAGACCTGTCGCGATGATTCGATCCGCCGCGAGGTCAGCCTCGGTCACCGGCGAGCCGTCCGCCTTGCCGTCGATCCGCATCGCCTGGCGGTTGACGGCAAGAACAGCCGCGCCGGCAAGCGCCACGAGGTCCGTTAGCGGCTCCATCAGCGCGGCGATGGCGGCATCATCGACCGGCGTTTGCGTGCCTGCCATAGGTTGATCCTGCACGCGTCGCCATCCCTGTGTCCGCATTTCGCCGAAAGTGGCAGCAAAAGCCACAGCGGTGTATCACACCGCAGTCTACGCGCGATTCGTCGCGCTGCTGAAAGTCTCGTCGATGAGAGACGCAGTCCACTGAGGAAGAACCGATGTCAGATCATAAGCCGCTCGTTCCGGTGGCTGCGCCCGACGATCTCGAGCTCGCGGCGCTTTTGTGTTCGCGGGTGTGCCACGACCTCATCAGCCCCGTCGGCGCGATCGTCAACGGTCTCGAAGTCCTCGACGACAATCCGAAGCCGGAAGACCGCGAATTCGCGCTCGACCTCATTCGCAAGAGCGCCAAGACGGCGTCGGCACGATTGCAGTTTTGCCGCTTGGCCTTCGGCGCGGCCGGATCGGCCGGTGCACAAATCGATCTCGGCGATGCCCAGACGATGGCGCGCGGCCATATCGAAGACAACCGAACCAAGATCACCTGGAATCTGCCGCGGCTGCTTCTGCCCAAGAACAAGGTGAAGCTGCTCTTGAACATGCTCGTCATCGCGCAGCAAACCATTCCGCGCGGTGGCATGCTGACAGTTGATCCGGTGGGCGAGGGCGACGCCATCGCGTTCAAGATCGTCACTGCCGGCACCAATGCACGAATGCCGCAAGCCGCGATCGATATCCTCAGCGGCGATCATACGGGCTCCGTCGATGCCCATGCGGTACAGCCCTATTACACGAAATTGTTGGCGCGCTCGTGCGGCTGGACCGTGACGCTTGCTGCGGAGAATGAGACCATCATTATGACCGCTGCTTAGAACGGGATACACATTGCGTTAAGAAACTTTGTCCGGTTTCAAGCAACTAATATTAAACGCTTTCAATAGATTATGACCGCGTGGAAGGCGTGTCGATGTCGCGCGCCCCCAATTACCGCGGGCCGGTTTCATGGATGATCTATTGCGGGAGTTTTTGACGGAAACGAACGAAAGTCTCGACACCGTCGACAACCAACTGGTGAAGTTCGAGCAAGACCCGAACAACGCCAAGATACTCGGAAATATTTTTCGGCTCGTCCACACCATCAAAGGCACTTGCGGATTCCTCGGACTTCCGCGCCTCGAAGCTTTGACGCACGCGGCGGAAACGCTGATGGGGAAGTTTCGCGACGGCATGCCGGTGAAGGGTGAGGCCGTGACGCTGATCCTCGTCACCATCGATCGCATCAAGGACATTCTGCGGGGTCTGGAAACGACTCAGGCCGAGCCGGAAGGCACGGATGAAGATCTGATCGGCCAACTCAATGTCATGGTCGAGCGCGGTATCGCCGAGATGGAGGCTGCTACTGCGCCGATCGTTCCGGACGTCGCCCCGATTGTCGCGGCCGTCGAGCCCGAACGTGTCATGCGACCGGGCGAAGTCTCTCTGGACGAATTGGAGCGCGCGTTTCGCGAGACCGTTGTCGAAGTCCCCGCGCCCGTGCCTGCGCCTGCTGTGGCGCCCGCGCCTGTGATCGCGATGGCAACGAAGAAGCCGGTAGCTGTCGAGCCCGAAATCGCCGAAGGCGACCGCATCGCCAACCAATCGATCCGCGTCAACGTCGATACGCTCGAACACCTGATGACGATGGTGTCCGAACTCGTGCTGACCCGCAATCAGTTGCTTGAAATCAATCGTCGCAGCGAAGGTTCGGAATTCAAAGTGCCGTTGCAGCGGTTGTCGAACGTGACGGCCGAACTGCAGGACGGCGTCATGAAGACGCGCATGCAGCCGATCGGCAATGCGTGGCAGAAGCTGCCGCGCATCGTCCGCGATCTGTCGAGCGAACTCGGCAAGCAGATCGAATTGGAGATGCATGGCGCGGACACCGAGCTTGATCGCCAGGTGTTGGATCTCATCAAGGATCCGCTGACGCACATGGTGCGCAATTCGGCCGACCACGGCCTGGAGATGCCCGCCGATCGCGCCAAGGCCGGCAAACCCGAGCAGGGCACGATCCGGTTGTCCGCCTATCATGAGGGCGGTCACATCATCATCTCGATCGCCGACAATGGTCGCGGTCTCGATACCGCGCGCATCAAAGCCAAGGCGATTGCGAACGGTCTGGCCAGCGAGGCCGAGATCGAGAAGATGACCGAAGCGCAGATTCACAAATTCATCTTTGCGCCTGGCTTCTCGACTGCTGCCGCCGTCACAAGCGTGTCCGGTCGCGGCGTCGGTATGGACGTCGTCCGCACCAACATCGATCAGATCGGCGGCACCATCGAGATCAAGTCGGTTGCAGGCGAAGGATCGAGCGTCAGCATCCGGATTCCTTTGACGCTGGCCATCGTGTCGGCGCTGATCGTCGAAGCCGCCGGCGATCGTTTCGCGATCCCGCAGCTCGCGGTCGTCGAACTGGTGCGCGCGCGCGCGAATTCCGAACACCGCATCGAGCGCATCAAGGATACATTGGTTTTGCGCCTGCGTAACAGCCTGCTGCCGCTTCTTCATCTGTCCAAGCTGCTGAAAACCGATGATGGTAACGCCGTCAATGCCGAAGACGGCTTCATCGTGGTCATGCAGGTCGGCAGCCAGATGTTCGGCATCGTCGTCGACGGCGTTTTCCACACCGAGGAAATTGTCGTCAAACCGATGTGCACGAAGCTTCGTCATATCGGAATGTTGTCCGGAAACACCATTCTAGGCGACGGCGCGGTCATCATGATCATCGATCCGAACGGCATCGCCAACGCCGTCGGCAATTCGGTGTCCTCGCATCAGGACATGTTGGACCAGAGCCGCTTCGCTCAGGCCGACAGTGGCGAGCCACTGACGTCGCTGCTTGTGTTCCGGGCGGGCGCCGGAGCGTCGCAGCCGAAAGCCGTACCATTGTCCCTCATCACGCGGCTCGAAGAGATCGCGGTGGAGAGCATCGAATATTCCAACGGCCGTCATGTCGTTCAGTATCGCGACCAGTTGATGCCGGTCGTGCTGATGGACGGGGTGCAGATCGCATCGTCGGGCATGCAGCCGATTTTGGTGTTTGCGGACGACGGTCGTTCGATGGGGTTGGCCGTCGATGAGATCATCGACATCGTCGAGGAGCGTCTTGCGATCGAGATCGCCAGCTCGCGCGAAGGCTCGCTTGGGTCGGCGGTCGTGAAGGGACAAGCCACCGAAATCATCGACGTCGGCTATTATCTCCCGATGGCCTTTGCCGACTGGTTCAACCGCCAGGAAATGCGGCCGTCGATGAACGCGCATTCACTGTTGCTCGTGGATGACTCGCCGTTCTTCGGCAACATGCTCGCGCCCGTGCTGAAGGCGGCCGGATATCGCGTGCAGGTCGCTACCAGCGCACAGGATGGTCTCGTCATCCTGCGCTCGGGCCAGGACATTCAGGCTGTCGTCACCGACATCGAAATGCCGGACATGAACGGCTTCGAATTCGCAGAGACCATCCGTGCCGACAAGCGTCTGAGCGCGATGCCGATCATCGCATTGTCCGCGATGGTGTCGCCCGCCGCGGTCGAACGCGGCCGGCAGGCGGGCTTCCATGACTACGTCGCCAAGTTCGACCGGCCGGGTCTGATCGCGGCGTTGAAAGAACAGACAGCAGCGAGGAAGGCAGCATGAGCGCCGCGATGACGAACGACAACAGCGATTCGGCCGCGACCAGCACCGAATACGTCACCGCGACGATCGGCGGACAATTGTTCGGCCTTCCGATCGCCCGCGTGCAGGATGTGTTTCGGCCCGAACGTCTGACGCGCGTGCCGTTGAGCTCTGCCAATGTCGCGGGCGTTTTGAACCTGCGCGGCCGTATCGTGACGGCGATCGACATGCGGGCCCGCCTCGGTTTGCCGAAGGATGACGAGCAGCGCCAGCCGATGGCGATCGGCGTCGATCTCCGTGGCGAGTCCTACGGGCTGCTGATCGACTCGATCGGCGCCGTCCTCAAGCTCGAACACGGCAGTTGCGACACCAATCCGGTCAATCTGGATCCGTGGATGGCCAAGATGTCGGCCGGTGTTCACCGGCTCGATGGTCAGTTGATGGTCGTGCTCGATGTGGATCGCGTTCTCGACTTGTCGGCCGACGCAATGGCCGCCTGAGCCTCGCGTTCTGACTTGGAAATACAAAGGCCTTTCGGCCGATTGAAACGGAGAGCGACATGAAAACATGTCTCGTAGTCGACGATTCCAGCGTCATCCGAAAAGTTGCGCGACGGATTCTTGAAGGTCTCGACTTTCAGATATTCGAAGCCGAGGACGGTGAGAAGGCGATTGCGCACTGCAAGCAAAGTCTGCCGGATTCCGTTTTGCTGGACTGGAATATGCCGGTCATGGACGGTCTTGAATTCTTGCAGAACCTGCGGCGCATGCCGGGCGGCGATGGACCTAAGGTCGTGTTCTGCACCACCGAGAACGACGTCGCGCACATCGCGCGCGCGCTTCATGCCGGTGCGAACGAGTACATCATGAAGCCGTTCGACAAGGACATCGTGACGGCGAAATTTCATGAAGTCGGCCTGATTTAAAAACAGTCGGCGGAGCCTGCTCCGCCGAAAGACTATTTGTTTGTGTATTGTTGCGTTGTGTTCGGTGAGTAATGAGTATTGCTATCGCAAGCCCTCCGGCTATCGATACGTCGCGACATCAATCGCTGCGGATCATGGTTGTCGATGATTCCGTCGTCATTCGCGGGATGATCTCGCGCTGGATCGACGCCGAGCCGGATATGGTCGTCGCGGGCTCGCTGCGCACCGGGCTCGATGCGGTCAATCAGATCGAGCGTATCAATCCGGATGTCGCGATTCTCGACATCGAGATGCCGGACCTCGACGGCATTTCCGCGTTGCCGCAGTTGCTTGCCAAGAAGCCGAACCTGATCGTCATCATGGCGTCGACGCTGACCCGGCGAAACGCTGAGATCAGCTTCAAGGCGCTTTCGCTCGGCGCATCCGACTACATTCCGAAACCAGAAAGCGTGCGCGAGCAGGGCGCTGCCGAAACATTCCACCGCGAACTGCTACAAAAAATTCGACATCTCGGCGCACGCGTCCGTCGCGCGGCCGCGCCGGCGTTGAGCACAATCTCAACGCCGTCGTCCGCGGTCAAGCCGATGCTTGCTCGCGTCGCCGCCAATGCCGGGCCGCCGGTGTTGCGGCGTTTCGGCTCCGTCGTACCGCGCGTGCTGTTGATCGGATCGTCGACCGGCGGTCCGCAGGCGCTGATGACGTTGGTCGCAGACATCGGAGCGGTGATCGATCGCGTTCCGGTCCTCATCACGCAGCACATGCCGCCGACCTTCACGACGATTCTTGCGGAGCATCTTGCCCGCACCAGCGGTCGTCCGGCGCGCGAGGGCATCGACGGCGAAACCGTGAAGGCCGGGCAAATCTATCTTGCACCGGGCGGTCGCCATATGCGCGTGGTCCGGCAGGGGACTGGTGCGGCGATCGCGCTCGACGACGGGCCGCAAATCAATTTCTGCAAGCCGGCGGTCGATCCGTTGTTTTCGTCCGCGCTCGACATTTGGCAGGCTGCCACGACAGCCGTCATCTTGACCGGCATGGGCTCCGACGGCATGCGCGGCGGCAAGGACGTCGTCGCGGCGGGCGGCAACGTAATTGCGCAGGATGAGGCCACAAGCGTCGTTTGGGGCATGCCGGGCGCCGCCGCGAACGCCGGAATATGTGCGGCAATCCTGCCGCTCAATCAGATCGCACCGAAACTTGTTCGGTTGTTTTCGGGAGATCGGGTATGACCCCTTCAGATTACGATTATCTCTGTAAATTCTTGAAGGAACGCTCGGGTCTCGATCTGTCCGCGGACAAGCAATACCTCGTCGAGAGCCGCCTCGTGCCGCTGGCGCGCAAGGCGAACCTCACCGGCATCGATCAACTGGTGCAGCGCCTGAAAAGCGGATCGGAGCCGATCGCAGCCGACGTGGTCGACGCCATGACGACCAACGAAACATTTTTCTTTCGCGACAAAACGCCGTTCGATCATCTTCGACAGACGGTCATGCCGGCGCTTTTGAAAGCCCGCGCGGATCGCCGCAGCTTGCGCATCTGGTGCGCGGCCGCATCGACTGGGCAGGAGCCGTATTCGATCGCGATGTGCCTGAAAGAAATGGGCGCAGCGCTGGCCGGATGGCGTGTCGAGATCATCGGCACGGATCTGTCGCAGGAGGTGCTGAACAAATCGAAAGCCGGCGTCTACACGCAGTTCGAAGTTCAGCGCGGCCTACCGATTCAGTTGCTCGTCAAATATTTCAAGCAGGTCGGCGACAGCTGGCACCTCGATCCGGAAATTCGGTCGATGATTCAGTTCAGGAAGCTCAATCTGCTTCACGACTTCACGAGTCTCGGCAAGTTCGACGTGATCTTTTGCCGCAACGTGCTTATCTATTTCGATCAGCCGACGAAATCATCGATCTTCAATCAGCTCGCGAAGTCCCTCGATGCCGACGGCTTCCTGGCGTTGGGCGCAGCCGAGTCGGTCGTCGGGCTGACCGAATGTTTCAAGCCGCATCCAGATTGTCGCGGCATCTACCGGCCGTCGTCATTGCCGACGCGCGCATCGCCGTCGATCGTGCCGAGCATGCCGTCGTCCTTCAAGGTCGTGCCCGCCGCAGCACCTCGAAGTCTTTTACCGGGGCGCGCGTAAGCGTCGCTTCACGCACGAAATCATTCGTCACAACTGAAAAACCCCGCCGTTTCCGGCGGGGCTTTTTTCGCAACCTGATTTACATCCGATCAGGCAGGAATGCGGTTTTCTTCTTCGTGCGGCTCGCGCAGCACGTAGCCACGGCCCCAGACGGTCTCGATGAAATTACGACCGTCGGATGCGTTGGCGAGCTTCTTGCGGAGTTTGCAGATGAAGACGTCGATGATCTTCAATTCGGGCTCGTCCATACCGCCATAGAGATGATTGAGGAACATCTCTTTGGTGAGGGTGGTGCCCTTTCGGAGCGAGAGCAGCTCCAGCATCTGATATTCTTTGCCGGTCAAATGGACGCGCTGTCCGCCGACTTCGACCGTCTTGGTGTCGAGATTGACCACGAGGTCGCCGGTCTGGATCACCGACTGGGCATGGCCCTTGGAGCGACGGACGATCGCATGAATGCGGGCGACCAACTCGTCCTTGTGGAAAGGCTTGGTCATGTAGTCGTCGGCGCCGACGCCGAGACCTTTGACCTTGTCCTCGATTCCGGCGAGGCCGGACAGGATCAGGATCGGGGTCTTGATTTTCGAGACCCGCAACTGCTTGAGCACATCGTAACCCGACATGTCCGGCAGGTTGAGGTCGAGCAGTATGATGTCGTAATCATACAATTTGCCGAGGTCCACGCCTTCCTCACCGAGGTCGGTCGTATAGACGTTGAAGCTCTCGGATTTGAGCATCAGCTCGATCGACTGCGCTACGGCGCTATCGTCTTCAATTAGCAATACGCGCATGCCAGTCCCCTTTAGTCGCCGCTCCGGGCGTCAGGTCGGCCGCACATCTGCGGCACCAAAAAACGCCTGAACAACTGATTCGGATCCTGACGACATATGGTTAACAAAACCTGATTCCCCCACGCAAGCTGAATAAGTGCAATTTTTGTCGAATCGACTTAACATCTTGCAGATTGGCAGCTTTTTGTTACCGTAGCCGTTCAGACTCCACATTAAGAGCCGGGCCTAACCGACTCTCCTGACTCGCACCTTCATTCTGATGGCGAGCGTCTCAGTTACCAAGACAGTGACGCAATGATTAACGATGCGGGAACAAAAAGCTGCCAATCTGCAAGATGTTAAGTCGATTCGACAAAA
>JANMAN010000267.1:0-4284 GCA_031359885.1 Tardiphaga sp.
CCGCGCTGCTCGCGCCCGCTGTGCCGAAAGTCGCGGCGACCAACGGGCTGTTGACGGCGCCGATCCTGCCGACGCTGCTCAAGCTGGCACTGCCCAACACGATCGCGATGTTCGGCACGGCCCTCGTCGCGGTCGCGGAGACCGCCTATATCGGACGCCTCGGTACCGAGCCGCTGGCGGCGATCGCTTTGGTGTTTCCGTTCACGATGCTGACGCAGATGATGTCCGCCGGCGCGATGGGCGGCGGCGTGTCCTCGGCGATCAGCCGCGCGCTCGGTGCCGGCAACCGCGAACGCGCGGCGACGCTTGCTTTGCACGCGGCCATCATCGGCACCTGCGGCGGCCTGCTGTTCACCGTGGTCATGCTGGCCTTCGGCGGCACGTTTTTCGCGCTGCTGGGCGGTCGCGGCGAAGTTCTGCAACAGGCTTTGAACTATTCGCATGTGCTGTTCGCCGGCGCTGTCGGCATCTGGCTCGTCAATACGCTGGCGTCGGTGCTGCGCGGCACCGGCGACATGAAACTGCCGTCGCTGACGCTGATCGGCGTCGCCGCGATCCAGGTTCTGCTCGGCGGCGGCTTGGGCCTCGGCCTTGGCGGCCTGCCGCGGCTCGGCATGGCCGGCGTCGCGGCGGGACAGACGATCGCTTTCGCGCTCGGGACCATTTTTCTGCTGTGGATTCTCGCCAGCGGCCGCAGCCGGCTGACGTTGAAGATCTCGAAATTTCGCTTCGAGCGCGGCATGTTCATGGACATCCTGCGCGTCGGTGCGGTGTCGTGCCTGTCGCCGCTGCAAACGGTGCTGACGATCCTCATCTTCACCAAAATTCTCGCCGGCTTCGGCACCGCGACGCTGGCCGGTTACGGCATCGGCTCGCGCCTGGAGTTCCTGCTGATCCCGATCGCGTTTGCGTTCGGCGTCGCATCCGTGCCGATGGTCGGAATGTCGATCGGCGCGGGTCTCGTCACGCGGGCCCGCAACGTGGCCTGGACCGCCGGCATCGCCGCGGGTCTCGTCGTCGGCTCGGTCGGCCTGATCGTCGCGATCTGGCCGACGCTCTGGGTTTCGCTGTTCACGAGCGATCCGGCGGTGACGGCGGCAGCATCGAGTTACTTCGCATGGGCCGGACCGGCGTTCGGCTTCTTCGGTCTCGGCGTCTGCATGTATTTCTCCTCGCAAGGTGCGGCCAAGGTCGGCGGCCCCGTCATCGCGGGCACCGTGCGGCTGCTGATGGTCGCGATCGGCGGATGGTGGCTGGCATCGATCGGTGCGCCGGCGTGGACGCTGTTCGCGCTCGTCAGTGCGGCAATGGTCGCCTACGGAATCTCGACGATTGTTGCCGTCAAAGTCACGCGCTGGGGCTAAAAGCGAGGCCTTTGCAGCAATCCGCGTTCTTGTTATGCAGACTGCTGTCGTCGGGGGAGCGTTCGCATGATCACGATAACCGGACTAGCCATCGTCACATTGTCGGCGCTGCTCGGCGTCACCAGCGCTCAGGCGCAGGGTGCGGGCAACCCGTCGGGCGTCTGGCAGACCCAAGCCGGCGACGCGCGCGTGAAGGTCTCGAAATGCGGCGCCGGATTGTGCGGCGTCATCGTCTCGATCCGCGACAAGATCGATCCGGCGACCGGCAAGCCAGCGGTCGATGACAAGAACACGAACCCGGCGCTGAAAAATCGCCCGATGGTCGGGGTGAAATTGTTCTCGGGCATGCGGCAGGCCGGCCCGAACAAATGGTCCGGCACGATCTACAACGCCGATGACGGCAGCTTCTATGCCAGCAACGTCTCGGTCGCCGGTCCCGATCAATTGCGCGTCGAAGGCTGCGTCGGCGCGATTTGCGGCGGCGAAAACTGGACCCGGGTCGGGCGCTGAGCGCCTCCCGCGGCAAATGAACCATGGCTATTGGACCGGAAACGGCGCAGGGTCGCGGGTAATCCGTGATGTGCGCGCAGTTTGTGCCGCGTGCGCGGGCGGAGCGATCCCATGACCAGCCGATCGCGCCGCGAAACCATCGTCTTCAAACATCCGTTCAAGATCAAAAGCATCGGCCGCGACCTCGCTGCGGGCAGCTACGAGATCGTGACCGACGAGGACATGATCGACGGCCTGTCGTTCGCAAGCTTCCGTCGCACGTCTACGATGATGATGGTGCCGGCGCTCTCGCCGCGCGGATCGATGGAAATGATCGCGATCGAGCCGTCGGAACTGTCGGTCGCGCAAGACGAGGACGCTGCCCGTGGATGACCGTGATGAATGACGTCCCGGTCGATCTCGACAGCCACCGCGGCATGGCCGCGCAAAAGGCAACCGACATCCGTCGCGTGCTCGCCGATGTCGAGGCCAACGGCCGCGACCTGCGCGAGCGTCAAGACGCGCTCGAAGCGCAATTGCTCGCCGTGCCGGCCGCGTCATGGCCGCAGGCGGCCGCCAAGGCGCGCTACGTTCTGAATTTATACGCCGCGTCGCTGGCGCCGAACGACACGCAACATCGCCAGTTAGTCGCCGCGGTGCTGGCCGATTTTACAAGGCTCGACAGCGAAAGCTGATCCCATCCGACCGGCCACTGCCGGTCGATCAACCGAAAGCGACTTATGCAAAATCTGTCATCGCGTCACGTTCTGAAAGACGAGTCTCTGCGTCTCGGCGTCGCCTCCGGCTGGTACGGCCACAAGGTCAGCGGCACCTTCGTCGCCGGCCCGTTCGACACCAAGGAAGAATGCAACAAGCGGATTGCCGAACTCGACCCACCGGCGCCGAAGAAGCGCTGATCATGGCGCTGACGTCGGGAGACTTTCATTCTTATGACGACGATCGCATGGTGGTGCGCTTCACCATGATGAACGCCGATGCCGAAGTGCCCTGCGCGGTTTCGACCGACGCCATGGACCGCATCGAGGGCAAAAGCCGCAGCGGGCCCGCCGCGCGTGAGGAGCAATTCTTGCGGCTGCGGACGCGGATCGAGGATCGCGCCGCGCGTAAGTTCGACGCGGTCGAACTCGAAGGCTCGCCGCCCGGCGTGATCCTGCGCAGCATCGATTTCCCGCCGGCCTGAGATCGCTGGCAAACATAAGGACCGTGTTCCGGCAGCGACGATCAACAAGACGCTCGCCGATACCATGCGTAACTGCGTCGTCTGCCATCAGACCTATCGCATCACCGTAGACGAAGCGCGGTAGTCGCAGGCCATCATCGGAGGAACGCACAGCCTCGCCGCCCCGGCGCGATCCAGCGCAGCGTTGGTTTCCCGCTAGCTTATAATTGCGCGCAAACACAAAAAAGCCCGCCATGCCGGCGGGCTTTTTCGTGTTTGGTTGCGGGGATAGGATTTGAACCTATGACCTTCAGGTTATGAGCCTGACGAGCTACCGGGCTGCTCCACCCCGCGTTAAACTGTTGCATGCCCTCTAGAAAATCGAAATCGGCGGAAGTCGTCCCGGTGCATGACGCACTGATCGGTCCGGTCCCACAGTCATGCGACGCATTCTGAGAGGGCGACCGGGGCAAAGCCGCGGTGCGAGGGGTATGTACCAACGCGCACCCGGTTTGGAAAGGCCTGCAGGCGATCTTTTCGTAATTTTGTTGCAAACGGATCGGCGCTGTTCCGGCTTCGCCGAAGATGGTTCCTATCGCCCGCATGAACCGGCTACAAGGCCGCATCGGATCACCAAAGAAACCTTAGGGAGAAAAAACAATGGATCTTGGATTGAAGGGTCGCCGCGCGCTGATCTGCGCCTCGAGCAAGGGTCTCGGCCGTGCCTGCGCCATCGCGCTCGCCGCCGAAGGCGTGCATGTCACATTGACCGCGCGCGGCGCGGACGCGCTGAAAGCGACCGCTGATCACATCCGACAGACCTATCCGGGCGTCGAGGTGAATGAAGTCGTTGGCGACATCACCACGCCGGAAGGTCGCGCCGATGCGCTAAAGGCCGGCGGTCGACTGGACATCCTCGTCAACAATGCCGGCGGCCCGCCGCCCGGCGACTTCCGCAACTGGACCCGCGATGACTGGATCAAGGCGATCGACGCCAACATGCTCACGCCGATCGAACTCATCAAGGCGACGGTGGACGGCATGATCGAACGCAAGTTCGGCCGCATCGTCAACATCACCTCAGCCGCCGTGAAAGCCCCGATCGATGTGCTGGGTCTCTCGAACGGCGCGCGCTCCGGCCTCACCGGCTTCGTCGCCGGTCTGTCACGCAAAACCGTGCGCGACAACGTCACCATCAACGGGTTGTTGCCGGGGCCGTTTGATACCGATCGTATCAAGACCGTGACCGCC
>JANMAN010000314.1:0-6824 GCA_031359885.1 Tardiphaga sp.
GGTGAAAAACACCTCGTTGAATTCCTGCATGCCGTTGGCCTGCTTGATCGGCTTCACCTCGACGCCCTCCGACTTCATGTCGAGGAAGAACATCGTCAAGCCCTTGTGCTTGGGCACGTTCGGGTCGGTCCGCGTGATGAGCAGCCCATAGTCCGAGTAATGCGCGCCCGAGGTCCAAATCTTCTGGCCGTTGATGATCCAGTCGTCGCCGTCTTTTTCAGCGCGCGTGCGAAGACCAGCAACGTCGGAGCCGCCGGCAGGTTCGGAGAATAACTGACACCAAACGGTTTCGCCCGACGCGAGCGGCGGCAGGTATTTTTGTTTTAGCTCCTCGGTGGCATAGGCCATCACGGTCGGGCCGCACATGCCCTGTCCGATGGCGAAAGGCTGCGAGAGTTTGTCGTAGACGCCCTCTTCCTGTTGCCAGATCACGCGCTCGATCGGCGTGGCGCCTCGGCCGCCGTAATCCTTCGGCCAATGCAGGCAGGCCCAGCCGCCATCGGCTTTCTTTTTCTGCCACGCCTTCGAGGCATCGAGCATGCCGTCCCGCGCGCGGCCCCGGCGCGGATTGTTGAGTTCGTACTCCAACTCTTTCGGCGCATGGGCATCGATCCATTTGCGAGCGATGGCGCGGAATTCGGCTTCCTGCGGAGTGTCGTCGAAATTCATCTCAGTATCTCCCAGTCGGTACGCTTGCTGTTCTGCGTCTCTCTCCCCGAGCGATACACTTACACCGCTTGGGGAGAGGAGAAAAAAGAAAGCCTACGCCCGACCCCTTGTCGGAATCTTGTTGAACGGCACGTCCTTGTCGACGCGGATATCGCCCGGCAAACCGAGCACGCGCTCGGCGATGATGTTGCGCAGGATTTCATCCGTGCCGCCTTCGACACGCGTCGCTGGCGAGCGCAGCAGCATCGCCTGAAACTTGCCAGCGGACTCGGCGTCTTCAGGTCCACTCATCACGCCGGCTGCGCCTTGCAGGTCGATCGCATAGGTTGCCACATCTTGGATCATCGCGCCGGCAACAAGCTTGCCGATCGAGTTTTCCGGACCCGGCCGCTCGCCCTTCGATAGCGCCGAGATGGCACGGAAGCTGGTGTATTTCAGACCGCTGGCGCGCACCGCCCAATTCGCGAGCTTGGAGCGCACTGCGGAGTTTTCGATCGCCGGACCGTCGTCGAGCATTAGCGTGTTGGCGAACTCGAACAGTTCTGGAAAACCCGTCGTGACATTGGCTCCGATCGACATCCGCTCGTTCATCAGCGTTGTCAGCGACACGTTCCAGCCATCACCGACACCGCCGAGGCGCTGCGCATCGGGGATGCGCACATCGGTGAAATAGACCTCGTTGAATTCCGACTGGCCGTTCGCCTGCTTGATCGGCTTGATCTCGACGCCGGGGCTTTTCATGTCCAAAAAGAACATGGTGAGGCCTTTGTGTTTCGGCACATTGGGATCGGTGCGGGTGATCAAAATGCCGTAGTCGGAATAGTGCGCACCGGAGGTCCAGATTTTTTGGCCGTTAATAATCCAATCGTCGCCGTCCTTTTCGGCACGCGTGCGAAGCCCCGCGACGTCCGATCCGCCCGCCGGTTCGGAAAACAATTGGCACCAGACATTCTCGCCGGAGGCCAGCGGCGGCAGATAATGCCGCTTCTGGTCTTCGCTGGCGAAGGCCATCATCGTCGGACCGCACATGCCCTGCCCGATGATGAACAGCGCGCCGAGCTTGCCAAACGCGCCCTCTTCCTGCTGCCAGATCACGCGCTCGATCGGCGTCGCGCCGCGGCCGCCATACTCCTTGGGCCAATGCGGCACCGCCCATCCGGCATCGGCCTTCTTCTTCTGCCAGGCCTTCGCGACCTCCAGGATGCTTGCGCCTTTCAATTGCGTCCGGCCAAGCGACGACTTGCGCAACTCGTCTTCATATTGCTTCGGCGCGTTGGCGGCGATCCATTCGCGAGCCTGCGAACGGAACGCGGCTTCCTGCGGAGTGTCATCGAAGTTCATGGTGCAAACCCTTATTCAAGAAGCCGTGCCGCGGACGCGATGCGATACGCAGCATCGCTTCGCCGAGCCGGAACACGCAACATTACGCCGCGTTCTTCTTGCGCATGCGCTCGATCAACTGGCTTTCCCAATAGGACAACGAGCCCAGCGACAGCGCCAGCGCATTGGAGCGGCGATAATACATGTGGCAGTCGAACTCCCAGGTGAAGCCCATGCCGCCATGCACCTGAATGTTATTCTTGGAGCAATGCTGAAAGGCCTGCGTCGCGCTGATGCGGGCGCTTGCGGCGGCTTCCGGCAATTCCGATGAATTGGTCGAGAGCGCCCACGCGCCGTAATAGCAATTCGATCGTGCAAGAGTGGCCGACACGTACATGTCCGCGAGCATGTGCTTCACGGCCTGAAACGAACCGATCTGGCGACCGAAAGCGATACGATCGAGCGCGTAATCGCGGCCCATCTCCAACGCGCGGTCACTGCCGCCGACCTGTTCGAAGGCGACCAGTACTGCGGCGCGATCGAGGACTTGGCTGAGGATGCTCCAGCCTTCGCTCGCGGCACCGAGCGGTTCGGCCTTGCAACCATTGAAGACGATCTCGGCCTGATTGCGCGACGGATCGACATTGGCGAGCGACTTGCGCGTGACGCCACTGTCTGCGAGATCGACGATGAATAGCGCGATGTCGCTGTCGCGCCCGGTCGACGCCGTGCGCGCCGCGACGATCGCGAAGTCGGCAATATCGCCATCCGGCACCGGCTTTTTGATGCCGTCGAGCGTGTTGTTTGTCGCCATCAGCTTGATCGATTTTGGCGTCGGATTGCCGGTGCCTTCGAACAGCGCCAGCGTGCCGATCGCATCGCCCGACGCGATTTTCGGCAGCCATTTCTGTTTCTGCGCGTCGGAGCCCGCGATCATCAGAGCTTCGACCGCGAGATAGACCGTGGACGAAAACGGCACCGGCGCCAGCGCGCGGCCCATTTCTTCGGCAATCACGCACAATTCGAGATGCCCCGCGCCCGTGCCGCCGAATTCTTCCGGAATAGCGACGCCGATGAAGCCCATCTCGGCGAGACCCTTCCACAAATCCTTATCGTAAGGTGCCTTGCCGTCGAGCACATTACGCACGGCTTTCGGCGGGCATTTCGAGGCGAGGAATTTTCGCGCTTCGTCGCGAAGTTGCTTCTGGTCGTCGGAGAAGTCGAAGTTCATGGGGTTCTTTCCCGTCAATGATGTCGTGGACTTAGCAGCTTGCTCGGCGTCGTCCCCGCCTAGCGCGCATCTTGCGCGCGAAGAGCGGGGAACCAGTATGCAGTGTCTTTACTGTTCTGGCTGGTCGTTGATCCGTATATTTTAACCGAGAGCATAGGGGTTACTGGTTCCCCGCCTTCGCGGGGACGACGCTTTGCGAGCATCTAGACAACAATCACCCCGTCGCCCGGCGGCTCGGCATATAACCGCGCCACCAGATCGGCGCGGCGGTCCAAACCTGCTCGCTGATTGATGTAGCCCTTGTCGGTCAGTTCGTTGCCGTCGATCGAGGCCGGCTCGACCATCAGCATCGCACGCGCGATCCGCATCGAGCTGACTTGGTTCGATGCGATGTTGTGCGCCTCAAGCCCGGCCTTGAACGTCGCGATCACCATGGGATGTTTCACGACATCTTCATAAGTCGCGTCCGGATTGCCGACGATCTGCCGGCAGGCATGCAAGTTTGGCCACGCAAGAAGGCCGATGAACGGGGCATCCTGTCCCGCGACAAGCGCATCCTGCACGACAGGCGTGCAAGCCGCGATCACGTCGGTGCGGACATTGCCGACCTGCACGAAGGTGCCCGTCGTCAGCTTGAAATCCTCGACGACACGACCCGAAAAAATGAGTCCCTTTACCGGATCGGACGGATCGACGAACACGCCGGCGTCGCCGATCTTGTAGAAGCCTTCCTCGTCGAAGGCGGCTTGCGTGAGATCGTCGCGGCCGTAATAACCCGGCGTGACGTTGACGCCGCGAAGGCGCAGCTCGTATTTTTCGCCGAACGGCACCAGCTTCAATTCGACACCCGGAAACGGCAGGCCGATCAGGCCGACGCGTTCGGTGTCCCAGTAGGTGCCGGTCGAGGTCGGCGAAGTTTCGGTCGAGCCCCATCCCGTGTAGAACACGATGCGCTCACCCGTGGTGCGAATAGCTAGCGCCTGCATTCGCTCGTAAAGATCGTCCGGCAGGCGCGCGCCGCCATAGCCCATAATGGCGAGGTTCTTGAAGAATGACCGACAGAGTTCATCATCCTTCTCCATCGCGGCAGCAAGCGCGGCATAACCCGCCGGAACGTTGGCGTAATAGGTCGGCGAAATCTCGCGGAGGTTCTTCAACGTCTCGTCGATCAGGCCCGGCATCGGCCGGCCTTCGTCGATGTACAGCGTGCCGCCTTCGATCAGCGCCGGATTGAATAGCGCGTTGCCGCCCATCGTGTGATTCCACGGCATCCAATCGAGGAATACCGACTGCGGCGCATGAGGGTCGCGTGGCCGACACTGCATCATCATCGCCGCATTGGCGCACATCATGCGTTGCGTGTTGATGACGGCCTTGGGCATCCCGGTGGAACCGGAGGTGAACAGCAGCTTGCCGACGGTGTCCCCGGTGATCGCAGCGATCGAATTTTCGACCGCGCTCGTAACAGGCGCGTTGGCGAGATCTGCAAACGAACGACTGGCGATGCCGTCGCAGGGACGCGCAACGTGAATGACTTGTGCGCCCGTCAGGTCGAGCGCGTGCAGCGCCTTTGCGAATGTCGGACCGTCCTGCACCATCACGACGGCGGGCTTGATGAGGCCGAAGAGATATTTCAGCTTGGCGTGATCCTGGCTCATCAGCGAATAGGCCGGCGACACGGGCGCGGCCGGCAACCGCGCCTGCATTGCGGCCTGCGTCATCAGCGCATGCTCGATCGAGTTGCCGGACAGAATCGCGACCGGCGCGCCCTCCGGCAGTTTCATGTCGAGCAGCGCCTGCGTCAGCGCATCGACCGTACGTTTCGCTTGCGCGTAGGAGACTTTGCGCCACGCGCGATCCGGACCGCGCTGCGCCAGCCAGATCCGGTGCGGATGCGACGCCGCCCATTTCGCCAGCGACGCCGGGATGTGGGTCTCGTAGGCCATCAACGGAATGCGCGATTTTAAAACGATCACGCCATCGGAGCGGCGCTCGACGTCGATCTCCCGCGGCAGCCAGTTCACTTTGCGGAACGGCGGCTTGTCGGTCGGCGCAATTGCGGTCTGGATATTCATCGGCGTTTCCTCGTGAGAACGGCGGCCTCTTCCGGACCTTTATGCCTTTGTCGGGTGGGCACTCTGGCGCCCACCCTACAAAACAGACCTAGCGCGGCGCCATGCGGATCGCGCCGTCGAGCCGGATGGTCTCGCCGTTCAGCATCGGGTTCTCGACGATCTGCAGCGCGAGCGACGCGTATTCCGAGGGATCGCCAAGACGGGCCGGATGCGGCACCTGCGCGCCGAGGCTCTTTTGCGCTTCTTCCGACAATCCCATCAGCAACGGCGTCAGAAACAGCCCCGGTGCGATGGTCATCACGCGAATCTTTAAGGAGGCGAGATCGCGCGCGACCGGAAGCGTCATGCCGACGATACCGCCCTTCGACGCGGAGTAAGCCGCTTGACCGATCTGACCGTCGAACGCGGCAACGCTCGCGGTGTTGATGCAGACGCCGCGTTCTTCGCCGATAGTCGGGGCGTTCTGCATGCGCTCGGCGACAAGCCGAATACAGTTGAACGAGCCGATCAGATTGACCTGAATGATGCGCGTGAAATGATCGAGCGGGTATGCGCCGTTCTTGCCGACGGTCTTCACCGCGCCGCCGATGCCGGCGCAATTCACCAGCACGCGGACGATGCCGTGAGCTTCCTCGGCTTTGGCAACTGCTGCCTTGACGTCGGCCTCGCTCGAGACGTCGCCGACGACGGCGAGGCCGCCGATCTCAGCCGCGACCTTTTCGGCATTTTCCTGGCTGCGGTCATACACAGCGACCTTCGCACCCTTTGCGGCCATCGCCCGCGCGGTCGCGGCACCAAGACCCGAACCGCCTCCGGTGATGAATGCCGATACGTCTTTCAACTGCATTGTCGTTACCTTTCCTGCCCCAGATCGTTTCTTGAGCGTTTTTGTTGAACCTACGAGAATCCCGTCCTTGGGCGTTTCCCGCGTTTCCTCTCGTTTCTTCTGCCGCTTTGCGCGACCTTGTTTTTATTTCGACAACGTGCGCGTCACGCGGACGCGGCGACACTCACATTGGGCTCGCCGACGATCATGCCGCCGAGGATCATGGCCTCCATATGCGCGATGTAATGCCGGCAGACATCGTCGGTCACGGGACCGACGCCGGCTGCGCGTGACATCGCATGCCGGCCATAAAACAGATGATCGCAGGCTCCGATCACGCTGGTGTAGAACAGAACCGGATCGACCGTGCGAAATTCGCCGGCTGCGACTCCTTCGGCCAACAAGCGGCGCTGGAAATCCAACAACGGACCGACAAAGAATTTCGACACTTCGTCGGCCGCTTCCGTGCTGCTCTCATGCAGCAAATAGTGGATCAGCCGGTTCATATAGGGAAACTGGTGATACGCCTTGACAATCCCTGCGATATGCAACCGCAGCTTGGCGCTGGCCGAAATCGGCTGCGCCATCAGGTAGTCGAGGTTGGTCATCTCGTTGGCGGCGTCGCGCGCCAGCAAGGCCAGCAGCAGCCCGTCCTTGTTGCCGAAATGGTATTTCACCAGCGCGGCATTGACGCCGGATTTCT